>MWJR01000046.1 GCA_002127415.1 Calditrichaeota bacterium AABM5.125.24 | reverse complement strand
GAATTCGACTGAACCGAACCAGCCTGTGCTGTCTGCCTGGTGGGCTACGGCTGCGCGGGGGAGCTCTATATACAGCTCGAGGAAGCCCCGGCCATCCTCGCCCTTGAAGCGACAGTGATCGAGCTCCAGATCCGATGCCGCACCGGTTCGGATGATGAGGAATGCAGCCAGTGCGGCGAGTTCAGTCGCTCGTAGCATTACGCTGGACCTTCAGAGCCGTCGGGCTCTACGCCACCTTCGAACTTGACCGAGACCATACGTGATGTGCCGTCCTCGCCCAGGGTGACGCCATACAGGCAGTCGGCAGCCTCCATGGTTCGTTTGTTGTGGGTGACGATGAGGAACTGTGTGTCACCGGTATACTGTTGGATTAGCTTGTTAAAACGGACAACATTGGCGTCGTCGAGTGGGGCATCGACCTCGTCCAGGACGCAGAAGGGGCTCGGCTTCGCCCGATAGATGGCAAACAGCAGCGCGATGGCCGTCAGTGCCTTCTCGCCTCCGGAAAGCGCCGACAGCACCTGTAGCTTCTTGCCTACTGGTGTGGCCCATATGCGGATGTCCGCTTCCAGCGGGTCGCCGTCCTGCAGTGAGAGGAGGGCGTCACCCCCTTCAAAGAGGGTTCTGAAGATGTCCTGGAAGTGGTTGTTGATCTGGTCGAAGGTCTCGCGGAAGCGCCGCCGGGCTTCGGAGTTGATCCGGTCGATGGTCTCCTCCAGCACCTCGATCCCGTTCTCCAGGTCGCGCCTCTGGTCGGTGAGGAAATGGTATCGCTGTTCGACCTCTTTCAGCTCTTCGAGCGCCAGCATATTCACCGGGCCGATTGATTGCAGCCTTATCTTCAGCTTCTCCAGCGGGAGATCTGCGTATCCGAGTTCGCTCAATTCGGAGAGGGCTTCAGCGGGGGTGCTGGGGGTGATGGCGCCCGGTTGCAGGTCGGCATCTTCGACCAGCCTGCGGTCAACCTCACGTTGACGTTCGCGCAGGCTGATTGTATCGGTCTCCAGCTTGCTGCGCTCCTGGATGGCGCTCTTCTGCTGCTCCTGTGAGCGGTTCAGGGTGGATGTAGCTCGATCCCGCGCCTCTCGGGTCTCGTGTCGTTCGATCTTGATCGCCTCCAGGGTGGCGTCGATATCAGCTCTCTCCCGGCGCATCATATCGAGCTGAGCGGCAATGTTCTCGGCTGAGTGACTGACCCGTTCGAGTTCGGTGGCTCCCTCTGCCAGCCGCGCATCCAACGCTGCGAGACGGTCGGTGGCGGTGCGCGAATCCTGTGCATAACGTTCCGACCCCCTCTCGGCTGCCAGCAGGCGCTCACCCAGTCTGGCAGCCTCAGCAGCGACGATGCCCAGGTCTTCTGCACCCTGAAGACGCCGGTGTTCCAATGCCTGGAGCTCATCATCCGCGGTCTGGCGCGCCTTGAGGGCCCTGTTGTGGTCTTTTTCCAGCTTCCGCCGCCGTCCGTCATCCCCTTCCCGGTCAGGTTGACGGTCTGATTCGGGCTGGATGCGTTCGATTTCAGCCTTCAGCTCTTCTGATCGCCGGCGGCAACGACTCAGGGAGGCTTCAAGGTCTTGCGACCGGCGGTCCACTTCGGCAACTGCGTCTTCCGCTTTCAGGAGCGACTTTCGGGCTGCACTGTATTTTTCTTCAGAGTTCTTCAGCTTCTTAGCAGCGGCCTGGGCGATCTCATCCCCCTTTGAGAGCGCTTTTTCACAGATGGTAAGGGTCGCTTCGAGCTCCTTCTGTCGGGTTGACCAGCTGACCTGAAGGGCGTTGGGATCGACGGCACCTATATAAATCACGCCATCCGGCTCCAGAAGCTCGCCTTTCAGTGTGACGAGTCTGACCCCCCGCTCGGCTGCCCAGGAGGCAAAGCGCGGAAACAGACCGATGTCCGGAACCAGCACCGTATCGCTCAGCCTCCGACGGAGGAAGTTCCCCAATTCACCGTCGTTCAGCGCCAGGTCTCGCCCTGGAATACATCCTTCATTCTCAGGAGGCATCTCCGGTTTCGGGAGGCTATCCGGCAGCTCAACCGGAAAGCGGAGGGTAGTCTGCCGCCCCTGCTCGATCCTTCGCGCCAGTTTTACGGCATCATCCAGGTCGGGACGATCAAGGGCCTCGAGGATGGGGCTCAGCGCGGCTGCGATGGCGGCGCGGTGTTCCGGACGACACTGGATCCGGTCGGTAACGGTTCGCAGCACCTCTCTACTTATCAGCTCGCGCAGTGATTCAGGCAGGTCGGTCGGCACGGTTGACCGCGCCCGGTGCGCATTCAGGGTCGCTCTGGCGGCCTCGGTTTCAGCGGCGGCCCTGGCTCTGTCGGCGAAAGCCTCGTCCTGTTTCTGTCGAGCATTTTCAAACTGGTTTGAGTCCCTTTCAGCCTGGGTTGCGGCGTCAGATCGGGCACGAGCAGCGGCATCATTCTGCTGGTGGGCTGCGGCAAGCTCCTGTTCCCGGGACTTGATCTCGGCATTCAGGGATGTCTGTTCATCTCTGAGCGACGAGAGCCGTTCCTTCAGGCGCTCGGTCTCGATGCCCGACTGTTGCAGGCGGTCTGTCCACATCTTCAGCTCCCGCCCGAGTTCCTCCTCTTGGTGGCGGGCTTCGGCGGCTGTATGGCGGGCATTGTCGATCTGTTCGGTGAGTTGTTCGGTCTGTTTCGCCAGGTTGGTCCGGGAGGTTTCAGTCTCCGCCAGCAGGCGTTTGAGCTCTTCGACCTCGGCTATGGAGGCCTCCCGCGATGCGTCAGCCTGACTGATGGCATCAACCAGCTCGCCCCGTCGGTGGTCGGACTCGGCGCGCTCTGTCTCAAGGAAGGAGATGCGCTGCCTGACCAGCGCCAGTTCACCCTCAAGCTCGGCTTCGCGGCGGTCGAGCCGCTTCAGTGCGTCCTGGGTGCGTGCTGTGCGGTCGATGAGGGACAGCTCGCGACCCTCAAGTGAGAGCAGCTCCGACGTGGCCCGAGTGCCATCGCTTTCGGCCTTCTGGAGCTCTTCCTCAAGTTCGACCAGGTGCGCTTCCAGCGGCTGGCGTCGATGCTGAAGATCCAGGTGCTCCTCGGCCAGCTCGGCTATCAGGCGCAGCTTGATGGCGCTGGTGAGGAGCTGATATCGCCTGGCGCGGGAAGCCTGCCTCTTAAGTGAGCGGAACTGCTTCTCAACCTCGCTGTAGATGTCCTCAATCCGCAGGAGGTTCTCCCGGGTTGTGGCCAGTCTCCCCTCGGCGGCGTGACGTCGGGCCTTATACCTGGAGATACCGGCTGCCTCCTCGAACAAGATGCGGCGGGACTCGGAGGGGCCGGTGATGATCCCCTCGACCATCGGCAGCTCCATAATCGAGTAGCCGTGGCTTCCGAAGCCGGTATCCGTGAACAGGTCGTTGATGTCGCGCAGCCGGCTGGGGTTGCGGTTGATCAGGTATTCGCTCTCACCGGAACGGAACAGACGGCGGGTGACGGCCACCTCGCTGAAGGGTGCGGGCAGCAGTCCTTTGTCGTTATCGATAGTCAGACTCACCTCGGCCATACCCAACGGCCTGCGGCGGGCCGTGCCGTTGAAGATGACCGCCTCCATCCGGTCGGCGCGCAGAGTCCCGGTGCGCTGCTCGCCCAACGACCAGCGGATGGCATCCACGATGTTGGTCTTGCCGCAGCCGTTCGGACCCACCACTGCCATCACCCCGTGGCGGAACTCAAGCTGGGTGCGGGAAGCGAACGACTTGAAGCCGATCATCTCAAGACGGGTGATGAACACTTAGCCGAGAACCTTTCTCAACGGTAGGGGCGGCATTAATGACGCCCGAAGCGGGCGCGATAAATCGCGCCCCTATCCCGTAATTTAATGGTATGCCTTAATGGCATATGCTGGTCAATTTCTTACTTAATGAGGATAGATGGCCCGAATCCACCATCAGTGAGTGGCTTGGATCCTCCATTCATGGGTGGCCCGGACAGCTTGCTGGCCGGGTTTCTTCTATAAACCTTAACCAATTTCCAGGATCTTGTGTAATAACTTACCAACCAATTTCGGATCGGCCTTTCCCTTCGTTGCCTTCATCACCTGGCCGATGAAGAAGGCCTGTAGCTTCTTCTCTCCGCTCCTATACCTTTCAGATTCTTTTGGATTGTCTTCAATAATCTGACGGAGAACCGCCGCGAGCTCCCCTTCATCGCTGACCTGTTCGAGCCCTTTCTCTTTCATAATTGCAGCGGGGTCATCGCGGCCGGTGTGCGCCATCTCCTCGTAGATTGTCTTGGCGGCGATACCCGATGCCTTCCCCTGTGATTCGAGCTGTGCCAGGCTGCCGGTCGCTGACGCTGAGACGGGGAACCGC
The DNA here is from genome assembly GCA_002127415.1 of Calditrichaeota bacterium AABM5.125.24. Lineage (GTDB taxonomy): Bacteria > Electryoneota > AABM5-125-24 > Hatepunaeales > Hatepunaeaceae > AABM5-125-24. The sequence continues at coordinate 7,104 of MWJR01000046.1, read as the reverse complement.
TCGCCTCTCCCGAGCTCCTTTCGCCACCTGAGAGCTTCGCCCGTGACCCAGCGAATGCTGCGTGATACGTCGTTACCAGTGGCGGACAAGACATCCTCGAAGTAATCGGCTATCTCGCTCTCCGAGGTCAGCAGGTCGGCATCCACCGGCCGCATTCCCGGCATCTCCGCAAAGCGGAGTCGGCGCTCCCACGGTAGTTCGGGCAGTCGGGCGCGTATCTGTTCGACCCAGTCAGGCTCGACCTCGAGCTCGATCAGGTCCGGCTCGGGGAAGTAGCGGTAGTCGTGGGCCTGCTCCTTGGTGCGCATCACCCGGGTGATACCGCGCTCAGGGTCCCACAGGCAGGTTTGGCGGCTCACGGTTTCGCCCGCCTGGAGGGCCTCAGTCTGCCGCTTGATCTCGTAGGTCAGGGCTCGCTCGACGCCGTGGAAGCTGTTCAGGTTCTTGACCTCGATCGGAATTCCAAGGGGGGCTCCCTCCCGTGTCACGGAGACGTTTGCGTCGCAGCGCAGGCTCCCCTCTTCGAGGTTGCCATCGCAGATCCCCAGCCAGCGCACCAGGCGGCGGACCTCGGTCAGATAGGCGTATGCCTCCGCGGGCGAAGACATATCCGGCGCGCTGACGATCTCGATAAGCGGCACCCCGCATCGGTTGAGATCGACCAGGGTGCCGTCCGGGTCGTCGTGAAGCGACTTGCCGGCGTCCTCCTCCAGATGGATGCGGATGATGCCGACCTTCTTGGCGCCGGACTCGCCGCGGATCTCGATCTCGCCCCCTTCACAGAGAGGCATATCAAACTGTGATATCTGGTAGCCCTTGGGGAGGTCGGGATAGAAGTAGTTCTTCCGGTCGAACTTGGTGCGGCGGGCGATCCGGCCGCCGGCCGCCAGTCCGACCCTTATCGCCATCTCTACCGCGGTCCGGTTGGGAACCGGCAGCGCGCCCGGCAGCCCCAGACAGACCGGGCAGGTGTGCCTGTTCTCCGGTTCGCCGTAGGTCGCCGCGCAGCTGCAGAACATCTTACTCCGGGTCAGAAGCTGGGCGTGAACCTCGAGGCCGATGGTGGCTATGTAAGCCCCATTCATCTCGCAGCCTCAATAACCGCCGCCACAGCCAGCAGCAGGTCCTCCCGGAAGTCGTCCGCCATAAGCTGCACCCCGATGGGCAGGCCGCTGTCGTCCTTTCCCCACGGGCAGGAGATGGTCGGGATGCCGGCCAGGTTCGCCGAAGCTGTGAACACATCCGACAGATACATACTCAGCGGGTCGTCGATCTTCTCACCCAGCCTGAAGGCGGTGGTCGGTGCGGTGGGGGTGAGCAGCAGGTCGAACTCTCTGAACACGTTGACGAAATCCTCCCGGATCAGCCGACGCGCCTTCTGAGCCTTCAGGTAGTAGGCGTCATAATATCCGGACGAGAGAACGTATGTGCCGAGCATAATGCGGCGCCTGACCTCGGGGCCGAAGCCCGACTGACGGGTCTGGCGGACGGTGTCCCCTGGAGTGATGGTTGATTGGTGGGGCGGACATTCTTGTCCGCCGTTCTGAGTCGCAGACAGGAATGTCTTCGCTACTGAATCGTCGGCCTGCAACCTCAGCCCATACCTCACCCCGTCATACCGCGCCAGGTTTGAAGAGCACTCCGCCGAGGAGATGATGTAGTAGGTGGGGATAGTCCACTCGGTGTGTGGCAGGCTGCAGGGTTTGACCTCGGCGCCCCGGTCTGTTAGAAGTTCGGCGACCTCAGATATGGCCCGCTCGATTACCGGATGAAGCCCCTCGCCGCCGTATTCCTCGGGTATCCCGATCTTCAGCCCTCGGGCCCCTCTATTCAGCGTAGCCACGCAGTCGGGCACGGGGGTGGGGGAGGTGGTGTTGTCGAGCGGGTCTTCACCGGCCATCACCTGGAAGACCCGGGCAGTCTCGTCGCAGCTTCCGGCCAGAACCCCGATCTGATCCAGCGAGGAGCCGAATGCTACCAGCCCGTAGCGTGATACCCTTCCATAGGTCGGTTTGAGCCCGATGACCCCGCAGAGGGCCGCCGGCTGTCTGACAGAGCCGCCGGTATCCGAGCCCAGCGCCGCCGTCACTATGCCAGCCGCCACTGCAGCAGCAGAACCGCCGGATGACCCACCAGGAACCCGCTCCGGATCGTGAGGATTGCGCACCGGGCCGTAGGCTGAGTTCTCGTTGGATGAGCCCATCGCGAACTCGTCCATATTGGCCTTGCCGATGATCACCACCCCCGCGTCGATCAGCCGCTGCAGTGCGGTGGCGGTGTAGGGGCTGATGTAGCCGTCCAGGATCCGCGAGGCGCAGGTGAGAGGTTCCCCCTCCAGCGCGATGTTGTCCTTGACTGCCAGGACCGTTCCTGCCAGAGGTCCGGCCTGGCCGTTCTTGAGCGATCTCTTCACCCGCTCGACGTCCTGGCGTGCTCGCTCGGGAAGCAGGGTGATGAAGGCGTTGAGGTCGCTTTTATCCTGAGCCTGTTTCAGACCATCTTCCGCCAGCCCGGCCAGATCGAGCTCGCCGGACTGAAGCAGTTCAGCGCGCCGGGAGAGTGTCAGCTCCCTACCTGCCTTTTCGTTCATCGATTTCGTCTATGTCCAGTCCGATCTGGCGCTTCAACTCGTCGTAGGACCGCCGGATTTCACGCACAACCCTCCCCCAGCTTCGCGCCAGTTCGGGCAGCCGCTTGCCGCCGAACAGTAACAGCACTGCCACCAGAACCAGGATCAGCTCTGAGCCGCTCACCCATCTTCTCCTTTAATTTTTCCCCCCCGCTCCGCGGGGAGGGTGGAAGGGGGGGGCCTGCTTTTTCGCACCGCCAGCGACGCCATTACTATGCCCGCCTCATAGAGTAAGATCAAGGGCAGCGCCAGCACTATCATCGTGAATATATCCGGCGGGGTGATCAGGGCTGCAACAAATAGCACTGCTATTACGGCGTGGCGCCGGTATCTCCTCAGTTGCGCTGTTGTGACGATCCCCAGCCGTGCCGCGGCGAAGATAGCCAGCGGCAGCTCGAACACCAGCGCGAATGCCACTATCAGCCGCAGCGAGAAGTCCAGATACCGTCCTAACGACCAGTTGACCGCTATCTCCGGGGTGGCGAACGACCGGAAGTAGTCGGCGGCATGAGGGAGTATCCAGTAGCCGAACCCGGCTCCGAGGATGAAGGCCCCCGAGGAGGCTGCGATGACCGGGATTAAAGCCCGCTTTTCCCGCCTGTAAAGTCCCGGACTGATGAACCCCCACAACTGACCGAGCCAGAGGGGTGAGCTCAGAAACAGCCCCCCCACGAAGGCCACCTTGAGCCTCACCACGAATCCCTCGGTAGGATGCAGCAGTGCCAGGTGAGCCTGATCGCCTGGGCCGAAGGTGGCGGTGATGATCCCTAAAAGCTGCCTGGAGAAGATCAGGCATATAATCGTTCCTACCGCCAGGAAAAGAATAGCCCGGATGAGTCTGACCCTGAGTGCCTCGAGGTGCTCAAGGAAGCCCATCCCCTGGGGTGAGGACTCCTCATCCGGGGGCAGCGGCGGTTCAGAACCCTCAGGCGGGGATTGTTCGGGGCTCACCTCCCGGCCAGGTGGTCGATCATCGACCGAAACAGATCCACCCCGTCGGGACGTCCGAGCAGCGGGTCGCAACGACGCTCCGGATGAGGCATCATACCGAGCACATTCCCCCCCCGGTTGACGATGCCGGCGATGTTGTTCAGCGAGCCGTTCGGGTTGGATTCGGGGGTGACCTCACCATTTTGGTCGCAATACCGGAAGACAACCTGACCGTTGTCCTCGAGTTCCCGGAGGGGACCCGACGGCAGGAAGAAGTTCCCCTCGTTATGGGCGATAGGTATCTTCATGACCTGTCCCGGACGGAAGCGGCGGGTGAAGGGGGTGTCGGTGCGCTCGACCCTGATATAGACCTCGCTGCAGATAAAGCGCAGCCCGACGTTCCTCATCAGCGCACCGGGCAATAACCCCACTTCGGTTAGTGTCTGGAAACCGTTGCAGATGCCTATCACCAGACCCCCTCTGCCGGCGAAGGCGACAATCTCCTCCATCACCGGCGCAAAGCGTGCAATGGCTCCGGCGCGCAGGTAATCGCCATAGCTGAACCCCCCCGGCAGGATAACCGCATCGAGACCGTCGAGGCTGCACTCCCGATGCCAGATCGGGCGAGCCTCCTGTCCGCAGATACGGCCGACCGCATCCAGGGCGTCCTTGTCGCAGTTGGAACCGGGGAAGATTACAACCCCCCAGCGAGAGATTGTCTCAGTCGTGGTCTCGACCGTCATCTTCCAGTTCAATGTCGAAGGTCTCCATCAGCGGGTTGGTCAGCAGTTTCCTGCTAAGCTCCTCGATCCTCATGCGAACCTGCTCCGGATCGGAGGCGCTGACCTCGAGTTCGATCAGCTTGCCGATGCGCACCGATTCGACCTCGCTGTAACCGAGCTGCTGGAGGGAACGATGAACGGCCTTCCCCTGAGGGTCGAGGATGGCGGGTTTGAGCCGGACCGCGACGCGAACCTTCACGGTTGCCTCCGGCGCACAAGACGGATGGCTCTGCGTTGTGGCAGCACCTGAGCCTCCGACAGCTCACCCTGCTGGCGGGCGCTGCGCACCCTCCGCAGGTGCAGCAGCCCCCATTCCGCCGGGCCGATTATTATGTATATCATCATAAGCGGAAAGATGGTTAGCGCCGGGTTCCAGATGACCGCCGCAACGGATGACAGCAGGAGCGCGATTGACAGGCGCGGGTATTTAGATTTGTGAATGGTCACCACCGGCATAGGCCGGTAGGGTATGGGACTGACCATAAGAAGCGAGACCGCCGGGATCAGCGAGAACCAGAGCGGGGTGTCAACTACCTCGCCGTGCAGCGAGTGGATGTAGAGGAAGAAGCCGCTGATGGTCAAAGCTGAGCACGGGATCGGCAGACCGACGAACATACGGCGGCGTGGACTTTTTGATGGGTTGATGTTAAAGCGCGCCAGACGGATCACGCCACCTAACAGCGGCAGGAAGGCGAGCAGGAGCCCCGCGGTGCCGAAAGGCTCGAGAACTGCATAATAAACGAGCAGGGCAGGGGCAACCCCGAAGGAGACCGCATCAGCCAGGCTGTCGAGCTCAGCCCCGAATCGGCTGGGAACAGCGGCCTTTCTGGCAAGGGCTCCGTCGAGCCCGTCCAGTATCGCCGCCACCACTATCAGCCAGCAGGCGGTCAGGAACTGGCCCCGGGTGATGTGCAGGATAGCCCAGAAGCCGAAAAACAGGTTGCCAATGGTTGTCAGATTGGGCCATATAGACCGCTTACGCATTTAGAAACTCCCCTAATATCGTCTCGCCGGCCTTAACCCTGTCACCGAGATGAACCCTCAGAACGGCTGTTTCAGGCAGAAAGATGTCCACCCTCGAACCGAACCGTATCATCCCAACCCGGTCGGCAGCGTAGAGCGTATCTCCCGGTTGAGGATGGAAGACTATCCGTCTGGTCAGGACCCCGGCGATCTGCTTGAGTGCCACTTCGCCGAACGGGGTCTCAATGGTGATTACCGTATGCTCGTTTTCTCTGGCGGCAGAGGATTTATATGCCGCATGGAACCGCCCCCGCCGATGCTCGACCGTGAGGACCTTTCCCGTTACCGGTGAGCGGTTGACGTGAATATCAAGCAGCGACATAAATATGGATACCCGCTGGCCGGGCGGCGCGAGAGGGCTGTCGATCGCTTCACCTATCGAGATCACCTTGCCGTCTGCCGGAGCCAGAATCAGGCGCTTCCCTTCAGGCGGCACGCGAGCGTGATCCCGGAAGAATAACACCACCACGAGAAACCAGATGGCTACAACCGCAGGCAGCCACAGCATTCGTCCCCCTCCAGCCGCCATCGAAACCACCGCAGCGATGATTACCAGCAGCCCGTTCGCAGCTATGATCCGGGCCCCTTCCGGAGCCAGAGCGACCTTTCTGCGCCGCTTCACGCGTTGCTGAGCCGTTCCAGCACCTCCTGGTAGGCCTTGTCCACGCCGCCCATATCGAACCGGAAGCGATCCTTGTCGAGCTTCTTGTGAGTCTTGCGGTCCCAGATCCGGCAGGTATCGGGTGAGATCTCATCCGCTGCCACCAGCTCGCCCTGTTCGCGCCCGAATTCGAGCTTGAAGTCCACCAGCATTAACCCCCGCCGTTCAAAGTAGGACCGGAGGATGGCGTTAATCTTGGACGTCAACCTGAACATTGCCCGGATTTCATCCGGACATGCCAGCTGCAGGGCCAGGGCGTGGTATTCGTTCACCAGAGGATCCCCGAGCTCGTCGTTCTTGAGATAGAGCTCGAAGATCGGATACTCGAGGACATCCCCCTCCTGGAACGGCAGCCGCTTCACCAGCGAGCCGGTGGCGATGTTCCGTATCACCGCCTCGAGCTGGATGATCTCCATCCGGCTTACCAGCATCTCGGTCGGCGAGAGCCGCCGCACGAAGTGGGTTGAGATGTGATAACTCTCCAGATATTCGAACAGTATGGTCGAAATGCTGCAGTTGTATTCGCCCTTGCCGCTGATGACCCCCTTCTTGGCGCCGTTGAAGGCAGTGGCGTCATCCTTGAATTCCTGGACCAGCAGGGTCTCATCCTCGGTCAGATAAAGCTTTTTAGCCTTGCCTTCGTAAAGTAACCCCTTCTTCTCCACTTACGCGAACCCCTGTTTATTGTGATTGATTGATTTCCATTGACCGGGAGTGCCGACTTCAGTCGGCCTGTGCCCTGAAAGCACAGTAAATGTCTGGATAAACGACGACTGAAGTCGTCGCTCCCTTATTATCGTATCAATCCGTTTTTCTCGGCCTTAATAACTTTTCAGTTCCAGTCTCAGCGCTTCGGTTTTGCCAGTCCGACCCGTTCAAGCGGGATATTTACACGTGCCAGGACAGCTTCTTCGTCGAACAGCCGGTCGAGCTGATCGCCGAGGGCGGCGGCAATTTCGGCATCCTGCTTCACCCTTTCGGCCAACGTCGGGCCCCCTTTGCGTGCGGCCAGGGCGTGCTCCTGCACCCGGCGATATATATCCTCATCCTCTATCCCTGCCATCTTGAGTGCTGTAAGG
>MWJR01000122.1 GCA_002127415.1 Calditrichaeota bacterium AABM5.125.24 | reverse complement strand
GTGGTGTAATCAGCACCGGCGGCGAGAAGCTGATCGACGGAAGCAGCTTCCGGGTGCCGCTGCGGGGGTGGTATTCCGGTTCCGATCCGACTCCCGATCCCACCAGAAGGATGGAGGGAAACGGTGCCGTGCCGGACATCGTCATCCCGCTCAGGCCCGGACAGATGGCCACAGGTGATGACCTGCAACTGCGAGAAGCGGCACACGAACTGTTGGGCAGGCTCGATGCCGGAGGAGGGAAGTGAAGGTCGGGTTCCTCTTCCTGGCTGCGTTATCGTTGGCGATCTCTGGATGCAGCCGCGGTGATGGTGAAACCTGGGCGCGGCTGTTCGCCAGGCCGGGAATGCATCAGCAGGACTCACCGGAAGGGTTGACTGTTGAACTGGTCGGCGAAGCCCTGCTGCCCGGTGAGGCATCCGGGCCCGATGACCGTTGCCGCGTCACCGCCCTTATGGACGCACTGCGGAGGCTGGCTGCGGAAGAACGTTTCGGGTCGGACAGCTCCTCCGACCCGCCAGACACCCTGATCTGCGAGCGGGAATGGGAGGGGCTCCGGCTGCGGTCTATGACCATCCGCAAGAACGGTATGGTGTTGTCAGACACGGTCGAGTTGACCCTCGACACCAAAAAACCAGCCCCTGAGACGCTTCGCTGGCGCGCCGTCAACTTCAGGCTGATAGAACCGGTCGAGATGGACGACCCCTGCCTGCAACGGTTGACGGATGCTCTGGTGCGGCGCGGATTCATCCCTCAGCACGGTCAACGGCTTGGGCGAAGCATCTGGCGGGAGGCGCTGAGTGTCAGACGGTGGGGAGTGGATTGAAAGGGACGGTGGTCGTCGCCTGCAGTCAGATGCGACCCGAATTCGGAGCTACTGAGCAGAACCTGAACAGAATCAGCAGGATAACGGAGGAGACCAAAGCCGACCTCATTGTATTCCCTGAACTGGCAACAAGCGGATACGAGTTCCGCGACCGGAGCGAGCTCGGCGAACTTGCCCTCGACCTGATTGACGGCGCTGAGATGGACAGACTGAAATCTCTGGCCCGCGACGCCGATACCCACATAGTAGCCGGTCTGCCCGAGCGCTTCGGCGATAAGCTGTTCAACAGCGCCGTCCTTGTCGAACCGTCGGGACGGACGACCGTTTACCGGAAGCTGCAGCTTTTCGACCGGGAGAAGCAGCTGTTCGACCCGGGCGAAGAAGAGCCGCCGGTGGTGGATACATCGGTCGGACGGCTGGGGCTGATGATCTGCTTCGACTGGATATTCCCCGAGGTGGCGCGGCTGCTGGCGCTTGGAGGCGCGCAGGTCATCTGCCATCCGTCGAACCTGGTGCTCGACTATTGCCAGCGGGCGATGTTCGCGCGGTCGGTCGAGAATGGCGTGTTCACTGTCACCTGCAACCGTGTCGGCAGCGAGTCGCGCCTCGACCGGACGATGACCTTCACCGGCGCCAGCCAGATACTGTCGAATCGCGGCCAGACGCTGGCTCAGGCCTCGACGGACAGAGAGGAGATCATCACCGCCCGAATCAACCCTACAGATGCCGATGACAAGATGATAACCGCCACGAACCACGTCCTCGACGACCGGCGGCAGGAGTTTTATATCAGGTTAACAGTGTAGTTCACGCAAAGGCGCAAAGACGCAGAGAGTAATGTCATTGCGAGCACAGCGAAGCAATCTTCCTGTATTTCAAAGATAATAGAGATTGCTTCGGCGCCTGCGACGCCTCGCAATGACAAAGTTGGATGCTGCCAGCCGCGGTGGGCTGACATTGGCTGACAATAAACGAGATATAATAGATTGGCGAAGAATAAAACACCGGATTTGATGTCAAAGCTGGTCGCGCTGTGCAAGCGGCGGGGGATTGTGTTCCAGTCGTCGGAGATATACGGCGGGGTAGGCTCGACCTTCGACTACGGCCCCCCCGGCGTCGAGATGAAGAACAACATCGCACGACTCTGGTGGCAGGATATGACATTCAGGCATGAGAATATTGTCGGGCTCGACTCGGCGGTAATCCTGCATCCCAGGGTGTGGGAGACCAGCGGGCATGTTAAGAAATTTCATGAAGAGTTTATTGAATGTAGAAACTGTAAGAAGAGATTTAAATCAGAAGACCTGTTTTCAATTGCAAAAGAATCGTTTATAAGGTATATAGATGCACATTTACATAAAAAACCAATTCAACCAAAGGACATGATAATCACAGGCGAATTTCTTAATCGATACATCAATGAACTAGATAATGAACTCTCTCAACATCCAGGAGAGCTTTCGGATTCATTCATAGATAATATAGTTAATACATTTGTTGATACTATTGTTAGAAACCTTAAACATGTCACATGTCCAAATTGTAACGAAACCGGTTTCCTTACTGATCCTAGAAATTTTCAATTAATGTTTAAATCAAACATTGGTGTTGTTGAAGACGAATCAAACCTAATATTTTTCCGTCCCGAGACCGCCCAGGGGATGTATGTCGATTACAGGATTGTCCAGGAGTCGTCCCGCCTGAAGGTGCCTTTCGGCATCGCCCAGATAGGGAAGGCCTTCCGCATCGAGATCACCCCCGGCAACTTCATCTTCAGAACACGCGAGTTCGAGCAGATGGAGATGCAGTTCTTTGTCAGACCGGGCGAGACTTCGGAGTGGCTCCAATACTGGAAGGAGCAGCGCTGGAACTGGTATCTGTCAATGGGGGCGAGTCCCGACAAGCTGCGCTGGGCCCAGCATCCGCAGGACAAGCTGCCCCACTATGCGCGAGAGGCCTGGGACGTCGAATACGAGTTCCCGTTCGGATGGAGCGAACTTGAGGGGGTGCACGACAGGGGCGAATACGACCTCAAGGCGCACCAGGAGGCGAGCGGCAAGGATATGACCTACTTCGACGATGAACAGAAGGCGCGCTACATCCCGCACATCGTCGAGACCTCAGCCGGGCTGAACCGGACGATGCTGATGCTGCTGTGCGACGCCTACCGCGAGGATGTCCAGGCAGGCGAGAGCCGGGTCTATCTGGCGCTCGACCCGAAGGTCGCGCCGGTCAAGGCGGCAATCTTCCCGCTGGTCAAGAAGGACGGACTGGCGGAGATCGCCAGGGCTGTCGCCGACGATCTGCGCGGGCGCTGGCCGGTCTTCTACGACGCCCAGGGCTCGATAGGCCGACGCTACCGCCGTCAGGACGAGATCGGCACACCTTACGCCTTCACCATAGACTACCAGACCAAGGATGACGGCACGGTCACGGTCCGCTGGCGCGACACCCTGGAGCAGGAACGGATCGGGAAGGACAGGATCGGGGATTTTTTGATTGAAAAGTTTGGAAGGTTGTAAGACCTTGATTTTCCGGAATATGTGAAGTCACTTAAAGTTTTTTTCTTTTCACAGAGAACATCGAAAATGTATTGACATTAGGTTAAAATACTCGTATAATGTATTAGATAATAATAGACATGGATCATATACCACCGGGCCCCTCAAGTCGCCTTTCAAGAGGGTCCGTTATATACCACCAGGGGATCGTTATAGATCCCCTGATTTTTTACAAGGAGGATTTGTTGTGAGGGTTTTCATATTTGTAGATTTTTGGAATTTTCAGTTAAATTGGAATTCAAGAATATCGAATACTCAATGTAATTGGATTGAGCTACCCTCTCTGTTCTTTGAATAAGTGCGAAATATCATTAGAAGATTTGATAGTGATATAGATCTTTCCTATGAAGGTAATAGGCTATATGCCTCATTAGATCCTGAGAAGTCTGCCGATAAGAAATTGCGAGGATATTTCACAATGTTAAACAGTCAGCCGGGTTTTACCGTGACTATAAGAGAACGCAAGGCCAGACGCCAACCAGTATATTGTAGAGAATTTAAACATACGCTAACTAATTGCCCTAAATGTAATAAACCGTACTATGGAGCCTCTGAAAAAGGCGTTGATACCGCTGTTATTACAGACATGTTTGCTCTTCATATCGATGATGTTTATGATATTGCGGTCCTGGTTTCTGCTGACTCTGATATGGTTCCAATGGTTAAGTATCTTCAGAATCACGGTGTTAAAGTAATAAATGCGGCTTGGAGGAATACTGGATTTGATATTCGCCAATCCTGTTGGGCATCGTTCTATATTGACGACATCACCCCTCAATTGAAACTGAATATATAACGAGGACTGAATTAAATAAGTCTACCAAACGCCCCACGCGCGCTGAGATATATCTCACCGCCCTGCGGCACAACTTCGACCTGACCCGTCGCATGGCCGGCGGTGTGAAGCTGATGGCCCTTGTGAAGGCCGAGGCCTACGGTCACGGACTGGAGCGGGTGGCACGCGAGTTCGAGGCCTGTGGTGCCGACTACCTGGGTGTCAGCTTTCTCGAGGAGGGGGTAGCGCTGCGCGAGGCCGGGCTCGTGCTGCCGATCCTGGTGATGGGGGGGCTGGTCGATGAACAGATCGACCGTTACCTCGACTACAACCTCGAGATAACCGTGTCATCTCTGTGGAAGGCGCGGCAGGTCGAGGCGGTGGCTGCGGCGCGGCAGGTCAGGGCTGCGGTGCAATTGAAGATAGATACCGGGATGGGGCGTATCGGCCAGCAGTGGCACACCGCCGAGCCGTTCCTGACCGGAGTCGCCCGGCTGCGGCACCTTGACGTCCGGGGTCTCTACACCCACCTGGCCGCCTCTGAAGCCGAGGATCCGAGTCTCACCCGAACCCAGCTCGAACGGTTCAGTGGGGCAATCGAGGTGGCACGGAAGGCGGGACTTGAGCCGCCGCTGATTCATATGGCCAACAGCGGGGCGATGTTCCAGATGGCTGACGAAACCCGCTTCACTATGGTCAGGCCCGGGCTGATGCTCTACGGCCACGCCCCGGCTCCGCACCTGGAAGGACAGGTCGATCTGCGGCCGGTGATGGCGCTCAAATCGCGGGTGGTCTTCGTTAAGTATCCCCCTGAAGGAGCCACCATCGGCTATGGAGCCACCTGGCGTTCACCCGGCGGAAGATGGATTGCCACGGTTCCCATCGGCTACGGCGACGGCTACCCACGCCACGCCGGCAACAGGGGCTGGGTTATGCTGCGTGGGAGGAGATGCCCGGTAGTGGGGAAGGTCTCGATGGACCAGATTACCATCGACGCCGGCCCGGAGGCCTACCTCGGCGATGAGGTGCTCCTGTTCGGTCGAGGGGAGGGTCAGGAGCTGCCGCTGTGGGAGCTGTGCCGGGCGCTGGATGCCACCCCTTACGAGCTGCTGTGCGGATTGACCGCCAGGGTGCCGCGTGTCTATATTGAGTGAGGCTTCTGTAGGATTCTCACGCAGAGACGCGGAGAACGCAGAGTTTTTTTGTATTGTATCGCCATTACATCCTTGGTGAGATTTATTTACAAACCATGGGATTGCCGATGTTCGGGAAACGCTTGCTGAGAGCCTTCTTTATGGTGGTCATTGCGCTGGCGGTGATGAACCTCGCGGTGCCATGTTCGGCGAGGATATCTGACCCCGCCTACCATCACGTGGACGAGATATACACCAGGATATTCGCCCTCCAGGATTCGCTTCCCGGCTGGGTGCGGGTGGACTCCATCGGCTACAGCCAGGAGGGGAAGCTGCCCATCTATGCCGTGAAGATCTCCCGCAATGTGGATGATACCACCACTATCCGTCCGGCGGTGGTTATCGTCGGTCAGGTGCACGCCGAAGAGGTGCTGGGAGTTGAGTTCTGTATGTGGCTGCTTGAGAAGGCTGTGAGTCGGGAAAGTGACGCCAGAAACTGGCTGCGGTCGATCGACCTCTGGATTGTCCCCACCGCCAACCCGGATGGGTTGAACGCGGTTTATACAGAGGATCACACCTTCCGCAAGAACACACGGGATATGATAGGGGACGGCCGTTTCCGCTTCATAACCGGATGGGGCGGAGACACCTCCGGGGTCGATCTGAACCGCAACTTCCCGCTGTTCTGGATCAAGGGCGATCCGTTTCTGATGACCGGGAGGACCGAACCGTATGACTACTTCCGCGGACCGGCACCGTTCAGCGAGGCCGAGACGCGGGCGCTCGACAGGCTTATGGAACGCGTTCGCCCGATGCATTCGGTGGTCCTGCACAGCTCCCGAACCGGCAATTTCGCCGAAAAAGTCATCTACCCCTGGGCTTTCGGGGTGGGTGAAAATCTCAAGTATTCACCGGATGTCAACATCATACATCAGGTAGCCATCCATGTCGCCAGCCGCTGCCAGAAATTGGGTGAGAGCGGTCACTACGAGCCGGCGGCTATGACCACGCCTAACGGCAACAGCGACGCATACTTTTACTGGAGATACAACAGCCTGTCTTATCGAATTGAGATAGGTGGAGCTGACGAGGGTATGCAGCCCGACTCGGCCGGCATAATGCAGGTCATAGACGGATGCCGCCCGGGAATCGAATACTACCTCAACAGCGCCGCCGGCGTCAGGAGTGATGATTTCGGGGATATTGAGGTCAACAGGTTAGTCCTCAAGGTCACCGACCAGGGCGGTAACCCGCTTGAGGCGCGGCTGGTGTTCAGTTCGCTCTCCACCCCGCTGATCCCCTACCGCACTACCAACCCCCGTAACGGGGCATTTCAGAGGATATTGTTCAGTTCGTTTTTCGATACCCTTACGGTATCGAAGTTCGGCTATCGCACCCGTCAGGGTCTGGTCATGGCCCAGCTCGACCAGACACCTCTTCAGGTGGAGCTTGAGGTCCTGCCGCGCCATCAGATTATCGTCCAGACATTCGACCAGGACAGCCTCCCGATAGAAGGTCAGCTCGAGCTCGAAATCGAACATCTGTGGTCACCGTCCCTGTTCGGCTGGCGGGGCATTGTGGATACAGTGCCGCCTGTTCAGTTCCCGCCCTGGCACCCAGGAGAGAGCTGGACCCATACCGTGCAGGGCGGTCGGATCCAGCTTGAGCTGCCGGATGGAGGCTACCGCTTCACCCTTCTAAAAGGGAATGAGTTTGTCCCCCGACGGATTGAGAAGTCGATCTCCTCGGACACCACTCTGAATGTCACCCTCAGCCGAGCACACCTGTTACTGGACCAGAACTTCGACGGCGGCGATGTTATATATACATCGGACAACGTGATGAACCTGAATGGGATGGACTCGCTGGCCAGGTGGGATCTGACCAACGACATCTGTCACACCCCTCCCCGCTGCCTGACCGATAGCCGGTGGGGAAATACCATCCGCGGAGAGGACGGCTGGTGCGCCCCGTATAACCTGCTGGATGACCACTTCGATCTGTCGTCCGCCCGCACGGCAACGTTGGTTTACTGGCTGAACCAGGCGCTGGAACCGGGCTATGACTCGCTGTGGGTTGAGGTCTCAACCGGTTGGGAGCCGGGGTCAAGCCCCTCCGAGTGGGACTGGACGCAGGTTGCTCCGGCCCACCAGGAACTATCGTTCCTGGAAGATGTCCCGATCCGTCCTTGGAACGCCTATGCCATAAATCTGCAGCAGTTTGCGCCGTGGAGGAGATTCGTGGTTTCGCTCGACGACTTCTGCGGCGAGCCGGTGGTTCACTTCCGCTTCCACCTGCGCAGCGATGAGCATATCGAGATGGACGGCGTTTATATCGACGACGTCCAGCTGCTGGCTTCCAACCAGGCGCCGCCGGAGGTCACCTCGAACGCGCCTCTACCACGGCGGTTTACAATGTGGGAGCCCTATCCGAATCCGTTCAACTCGCTGGTGCAGGTGAGGGTATCAATGCCTGAAGCCGGAAGGCTGAAGATGACGCTTTTCGATATTTTGGGGCGGCCGGCGCTGCAAGTGCCGGATGAGGATCTGCCCGCCGGAACGCACCGGATAACCGTCGATGCTGCTGCATTGCCGACCGGGCTCTATCTCCTACGGGCCGGTGCAAACGGCAGCCAGCGGATAAAAAAGGTGATGTTAATAAAGTGATAAAGTTCCTAACTGCCTGAGTGATAAACCATGTGCTGGTAGCGCGGACATTCCTGTCCGCGTCCGATAAAGGTAGATTAGTTATTTGAGTGACAAAGTGACAGGGTTTTATGCCGGTAGCGCGGACATTCTTGTCCGCGTCCGCTTCAGATGGATGAATTTTGCAGTGACAGAGTGACAAAGTGATTTGAGCTGTTGAAAGGGTTCTAATTTCAACTTACCAGTTTCCAAAACCAGAGGCGTAGATTGGATCGACTGAAGGTCATTATCCTGGCTTCTATATTGATGGCCTTAATCTGCAGCGAGGCCAGAGGTTACAATATGAGCTATATCCCCAGTGCCGGACTTTCTCTACCGGTCGGTGACAAAGCGCAGGAGTGGCGGGCGGGTTATCTGGTGAGCCTGGACATCTTCCATCCGGTGAGGTTGAATTTCGACTGTGGAGGACGCGTATCCTTCCAGCGCTGGAAGCCCGATGCCGAAGAGATGCTGCGGGTCGGTTCGCGGGATTTCAAGGTTGAGCGGAACATAGGTTGGCAGGCGCTCGGCGAGCTGTCCGGTGTGGCGCGTTACCGGCTGTTGTCACTGTCTCGCCGGTCTATTCCGGTCTGGGTTGAAGGAGGGGTCGGGCTGTTCTACCTCAAATGGCCGGACATCGAGGTCAAGGGGTTTTCTTCCCAGAACGACGTGGCTCTGAACCGGGAGATATTTCGTGATGAAGGCTCTGAGGTTGTGCCCGGGCTGTCGGCGGGTTTATCAGTCGAGTTGTTGGGTGCAGTCGAGCCGACACTCCGCTTCCAGCACATCTTCTCGTCCGATGGCGGGATGAACATCCTGTTTATTGGATTGGGGCTGCTGGCGCATTGAGGACTCTGGGCTCTGGGTTTCTGCTTGTGTGGCCCGGGTTGCCTGCAACCCGGGTTTCTTTTTATGGCAGTGAATAGATTGCTTCGCTTCGCTCGCGATGACAAAATGGAGGTGGGGCGTCCTGAATCTTCAGAACTGTCCGTAATTCGCTGCAGGTGGATATTAATAGAATGTAATGGGTTGACTGACAGGTGTGACAATTGTCAATTGACAATCGTCTTAATTACTTCCCTCTCAGCGTCACCACCGGCAGTGCCATCTCGTCCAGGGAGATGCCGCCGTGCTGGAAGCTGTCGCGGTAGAGCTCCAGATATTTGTGGTAGTTGGTGGGATACACAAAGTAGTAATCTTCAGCAGCCAGGATGTATTCGGTGTTGACTCCGCGGCGGGGCAGACCCCACTTCAGCGGCTCTTTGACTCTGACCCCGTGCTTGGGGTCAAACTTCAGGTTGCGGCCGTGCTTGTAGCGCAGGCTGGTCGAGGTCTGCCGGTCGCCGATAACCTTGGCGCCCCGCCGCCCGCGCATTGAGCCGTGATCGGAGGTCACCAGCACCCTCCCCCCGGCCCCGCCGAAGGCGCGCATTATCCTCAGCAGTGACGAGTGCTGGAACCAGGCCCGCGTCACCGAGCGGAAGGCAGCCTCGTCGGGCAGCATCTCCTTTAAGACCTCGACCGACTGGCGGGTGTGGAGCAGGATGTCCACGAAGTTATAGACCATCGCGGTCAGCGGCAGGTGCAGATAGTCCTTGACCCGCCGTTCGAACTCGCCGGCCTCCTCGACCTCGATCACCTTTACATAACGCAGTTCGGATTTGAGTTTGACTCCGCGACGCTGGAGTAGATCTGCCAGGAACTGCCGCTCGAACCGGTTCGAAGATGCCTCATCTTCATCTCCCGCGCTCCACAGGTCCGGATGGAGCCGCTCGATCTCAGCCGGGGTCAGACCGCTGAAGATCGCATTACGGGAATAGGGGGTCGCCGAGGGGAGAATGGAGAAGTATCCATCCCGCTGCACCTCGAAGTCTTCGGCCAGCAGTGGCTCCAGCGATATCCATTGATCCAGCCGCAGGCAGTCTATGACCAGAAACAGCACCGGACCGGGTTCATCAAGCAGCGGCAGCAGCCAGCGCTTGACCAGGTCCATCGACAGCGGCGGCCGCTCATCCGGGCTGGAGGCAATCCACTGTGGATAGTGCGGTTCAAGCCAGCGGCTGAAGCGTCGATCGGCTTCGAGCCTGACCTCGCGCAGCATCCCGGATAGCTCCACATCGCCCCATCGGTCGAGCTCCAGCTCCCAGCTGCAGAGTCGGGTGTGAAGGTCGAGCCAGCCTTCGGCGTCCAGATCACTGTCGATGAGGCTGGAGAGTTCTGCGGATGCTTCGGCCCAGCGACGGGCGAACTGACCCGCCGAGAGCTGGCGCAAGTCGAGGATCCCCTTCAGAACCGAGAGTATCTGCGAGGGATTCACCGGTTTGGTCAGGTAGCCGTCAATCCTGGAGCCGATTGCCTTGTCCATCAACTCCTCGGCTTCGCTCTTGGTGACCATCACCGCCGGCAGGTCCGGGCGCAGCTCTTTCAGCCGTCGCAGCACCTCGAGTCCGTTCATCACCGGCATCATCTCGTCGATCAGCACCAGGTCAAATGTTCGGGTCTTGATTAGCTCCAGCGCGTCGGGGCCGTTGGTGACCTGAGTGACATCGTAGCCGTGCTGGGCGAGATACAGGATATGCGACTTAAGCAGATCAATCTCGTCGTCAACCCAGAGGATCTGTTTTCGCTCAGATTTCATAGGTGACTATAATGATTAAAGTGACAAACATGAACATATTCTCGTTGTGTGGGATTCTTAACCTGGCCGCCTGCCGGCCGGGTTGAGAACCCGGCTCGGCGAAAATAACGGGTTGCCAGAGTGACCAAGGTAACCATAATGTTCTCTACCTCGAGATCCTTCACCTTGTCCTTGAAGTGTCAGCGGCCAGTTCGAGCAGTCCCCCGGCGAAGTAGATGTCCCTCTGCACCTGTGACATCGGCTTGCCCTCCGCCAGCACCGTTCCATCCGAACGGGCGACTGTTCCGGCTTCGAGGTCAAGGAGCAGCTCGTCTCCGTCCTTGACTCCAGGGGTGAGTATTTCCGGACATTCCATCAGCGGCCAGCCGGCGTTGATGGCATTACGTTTATATATAGCTCCAAACGATTCTCCCACCACAGCCGCCACACCGAGCGCGATGAAGCCGTCAACCGCCTGCTGGCGCGACGACCCGCAGCCAAAGTTGTGTCCCACAATCAGGATGTCCCCCGGACGCGCATCGGCGGGAAAGTCCTCCCGACCGGGCAGGTTGCCGAAGATGTGACGACCCATCTCAGACCGGTCGGTGATGTGCAGGTGCCGGTTGTGGAAGATCATATCGGTATCGACGTTCGCCTCCGGCACTACCCGGGCTCGACCACGGAGCACCAGCGGCTTTACGGTATCACGGTCTGTCATATTTATCCTCTATTTTTTTCATCTCACGCAAAGGCGCAAAGGCGCTAAGTATTATTAATTGATTGCTATCTCGCAGGTTTAATACTACTACGTTATTATTACTCAGAACATTTTATAGTTGACAGTCACTAAAGACAGCTCCTGCTTATCCCCCCTTCTATAGAAGGGGGGAAGTAAGGGGGGGTT
>MWJR01000115.1 GCA_002127415.1 Calditrichaeota bacterium AABM5.125.24 | reverse complement strand
GACCTTCCCCGCGATGTTCTGTTCGATGTTCAGGATCTCGATCTCGCGGTTGAGTTCGCCGGATAGCTTGAACAGCAGGTCGTAGACCTCATCGGTTGCGAGGTAGCGCTGTTTCTGCTGCACGTCTCGGTTCAGGTGCATAATGACGAAGTCGCAGAGGCGGCGGGGGCTGGCGATCTGATCAACCGTCAGGCCGACCTCATCGGGGATCTGGCGATGCAGCGACACGAAGTCCTTGAACAGCCCGGTCAGATGACGGTGGGCAGCTTCGACGGCGGGGGATTCAGTGGTTTTATCCTCAAAAAGGCGGATATTGGCCTGCAGGAACTGGGCCCCCTTCGAGAAGCGCGTCACCCTCACCCTTTCCAGCCCTTCGACCAGCACCTTGGCCAGCCCGTTGGGTAGTTTCATCATCTGGACGATGCGGCCCAGAACGCCGACCCGGAACATATCGGCGGCACCCGGTTCATCGGTGGATTGATCCTTCTGGGTGATCATTGCGATGAGTCGGTCGGCGCGGATGGCATTATCGACAGCCAGCAGGGTCCCGGCCCGACCGACCACCAGCGGGATCACCATATGGGGGAAGATCACGATATCGCGCAGTGGCAGAACCGGAAGACGAGCCGGAACCTCTATCTCCTGGTCGCCGAGGATTAGTTTGTAGGAAGTCATCTGATGTAATTAAGAGTTAAGAATTAAGAGTTAAGGATATTGTTCACTTTTAACTCTTCACTTCTATCCGTACGCCTGCCGCGACTTGAACGCGGAACCTGCGGCTTAGAAGGCCGCTGCTCTATCCAATTGAGCTACAGGCGCGGATGCGCGTTTTGCCGTTGTGGGTAAGTATGCCGTATTCTCAACAGCCCGCTGAAACAGTCCCCTGAACCCCTCGGTCATATGACGATACACAAGCCTGTGCCGTGCTTGATCTTGCGGCCTTCAAGGGATGCCGAACAGCGGTTGATACGGTATTGTTTCAGTATTCGTTTTATGTAAATATACGATAAGCATTAAGCTCCCAGAAATCAAGTAAGCAGGTGCACGACTATTAACCGATGTCTTAATTCACGTGATTATATTGATATAACCGTAATTCCAAGGGAGGACAGTGATCGTATGCTTCGCTGTTCTTGCCATCCAATCTCTTCCGGGACTTGCCTCCCGGGCCTGTGATTTCCCCCCTGCCTTTCTCAAAGGCGTGGTTTCACCGCCTATTATTCTTATACTGTTATTCGGAACGGCATAAAGCGAGCACGTATTGCGACCCTTGATTCAGGCATCTTTTCTATAAGACCTTCGTCAAATAATACATATTCAGAATCTTGACAGACGTATATAACAGATTTATCTTGAATCTATTGATCGGTCGGCAATCCTTCACTGAAGTATTGAGTGGCTAATGCCGGCTTACTCGCCGGGCTTCTCCAATACATACCCCACCTCGCCCTGCAACATCCGGTCAGCCCTCGCGCCCGATCCAGACTGATTATCCCCAAGTATGTATATCAACCAGATAGGAGGCTGACGTGAAGTCTAACCGCTTGTTTTTGCTTGTGGCTGCGGCCGCAGTTGCGGCCTTACTGCGGTTGTGCGGGCCCGCCATTGGCGAAGTGACCGTTAACCCGATCGGGTTTGCGGTCAGTATGGAGAACGGAGACACACTTGTCGCCGAGATGACCCTTACCAACGATGCGGAAATCGACATAGCTTATGAGATCGGCTTCGACGAGCCCGAAAGGGACGACTTGCAGGGTCGCGGTCCCCGCCGCGACCAACCGGAGGGTCTCTTCGCAGTATTCCAGGATACTTCACCCTTTGGATGGGTCGAAGAGAACGTCTTTCGCAATGTAGAAGGTGAAAACTTCGACTACGACAACTACAACCAGGCGCGGGACCTGATTGATGTTGAACTGTTTGATTATGATGCTATCTGGGTGCAGACCGGTGACCAGAGCGCTCAGTTCGTTCAAAATTGGGACGAGAACCTGGGCAGGTTTGAGGAGTATATCGACCACGGTCACGCTATGTTCATCGAAGAAGGATACACAGGCAACCATCCCGGTCCGATCATCGGCGGTCTGAACGACGTCCGTGAGCCGCAGAACGGTCGTCTGATTGTCGGCCCTGATGACAACTGGCTGGTTGGGCAGATGGACCGGTGGCGAGAGGGCCAGATATTCCCCGGCGACTGGATGCTTCACTCGGTCTATCCGGAAGATAGTCTCGAAGAGATTGAGAACTGCGACTGGTTCCAGGTAATCGTGGAGTCGGAAGATTCCCGGGTTCCAGGTGTGATTGTTTACAACTATGGTCGAGGGCACGTCGTAGTCTCCGGATCGCCGTGCGGTCACCAATGGCAGAACTACAGACAACCGGATCGCTGGGGTGGCTGCTATGAACAACTTCTGGAATGGTTGATTATACTGGGATCATCCGACTGGATCGCCGCCGATCCCGAGGAAGGTGTTATCCCTGCTGAGGACTCAGAGTCTATCGACATCATCTTCACGCCGGTGGAGCTCGAGGCCGGGGTCTATGAGATGCTTATCCGGATCGAGCTGGCCGAGGCGGAGGCACGCGACGACCTGGAAGAGCCCCTGATCGAGATCGCAGCGGTGATGTCGGTTGAGTCGCCCGTCGCATCCATCGCAGGGGTTATCACCGACGCTGCCACCCAGGAGGCTGTGGTGGGTGCCGGGGTCGATCTCGATTACTACATCATCTCCAGCTTCTCGGACGAAGAGGGCGACTATGCAATCGAGAGCCTGCCGCTGAGGGAATACGAGCTCACCTTCAACGCCACAGACTACCTCCCCACAGTCGAGCCGATCGATCTGGACGATGATCTGGCGCTGGACGTGGCGCTGCTGCACTCAGAGTGCACCCCCGACCTGGACAGCATCTACCGTGAGCTGCCCATCAACGGCGAGACGCTCGTGGATATGGTGGTCAGCAACAGTGGCAATGGGCCGCTGACCTACACCGTCGAGCTGTTCAAGGTCGACGCCAGCTGCGATTGGATGGCGGTCGATCCGGATGAGGGTGTTATCGGGGCCGAACAGACCCAACAGTTCGAGCTGACCCTCAGCTCGCGCGATCTGGCAGAGGCGGTCTTCGAGGGGGAGATAGTGTTCATGCACGACGGCGTGGGCGGTGAGACGCCGATCGGGGTGACGATGAAGGTTGATCAGGGCGTTATTAACACACGGACGCTGCAGCTCGACATGGGCTGGAATCTGGTCTCGGCCAACCTGCAGCCCGATACGACAGATGTGACGGTCCTGACCCGGGAGCTGGTGGATGCCGGGCTGTTGGTGATGATGAAGGACGGCGAGGGTCATTTCTACCGTCCCGACTACGACTACAACGACATCCCCGGCTGGTCCGTGGATCAGGGCTACCAGGTCAGGATGGCGGGTCGGGGCCAACTGACCCTGGAGGGGATGGCGGTGATGCGCGACGACACCATCCAGCTTCATGAAGGGTGGCAGCTGGTCTCTTACTATCCGCGGCTTCCTGTCGATGCGCCTGTGGTGCTGTCGCGGATAGAGGAACACCTGACAATCGCCAAGGACGGCTTCGGGGACTTCTACCTTCCGGCCTGGGGGTTCTGTAATATGTCGCCTATGTGCGAGGGGCGTGGCTATCAGTTGAAGGTGGATACCGACCTGGAGCTGGTCTATGCCCAGCAGATGGAGGAGTTGTGGGCTGGTGGCGGCGGTTTCCGGCGTCAGGTGTCGGTTTACACAGAGTCTGGCCTGCTTCCGGTTCATCCCCACACCGGTTCCAATATGAGCCTGCTGGTCATCTCTGACGCCCAGTCGGATGAGGCAGAAATCGGTGTTTATGCCTCGGGCAATCTGGTCGGTTCGGGTGTTCTTCAGGACGGTGCCTGCGGTATAGCAGTCTGGGGCGATGATCCGGCCACGGCTGAGGTGGACGGCGCTCTCGAGGGTCAGCCGCTTGAGCTATATATCACCGGTAGGCTGGACACTCCTGTCCCGCAGGGGCCCGACAGGAATGTCGGGCCCACCGGATTATGGCCGGTATCATTCACGATTCTTGAGGGCCAGCCGGTCTATCGCACCGACGGCCTGTTGGTGGTTCGGCTGGAGGGGTCACCAGCTGTGACTGCCGACTTCGAGATCGTCTCAATCCACCCAAACCCATTCAACGCGACGACTACTATCACTTATGATCTTCCTTTCGCAACGCGTGTATCTTTAGAGGTATTTAATCTATCCGGGCGCAGAGTGGAGATGTTGTTTGAAGGTTACAGACAACCCGGCATTTACACCAGGACCCTGACCGCAACGGATCTGCCGTCGGGGTTGTATTTCGTGCGGCTGGAGGCATCAGAGAGGGCGCTGACGCAGAAGGTGATGTTGATCAAGTAGTTATTGCCTGGTGCAGTTTATATTTGACACCTATTTTCCCGGCAGGTCTTGTTCCGGTGCTTCGGGATCGTCTGCCGGCAGAAACAACGGCACAGGTGTCACCCCGATACTCCGGGGTGACACCACGCTTTTTAACTATTTTGAAGTTTTCAACGCTCTCTTATAATTGAGTGAATAATCTTTTATTGGTAAGAATTTGGGTGCACTATGTTCGAGGAAACCGTCTCACCGGTATCAGGAGCCAAACTGGATCATATTGGCATTGCTGTCCGTGACCTGGAGGCCCCGACATCTCTGTATAGTCAATTAGGACTTGTTCCTTCAGGACGCGAGCAGATCGTCGAGCAGGGGGTGGAGGTGGTCATTCTTCAGGCCGGCGGATCTCGATTGGAACTTCTTTGCCCTTTGAATGAAGATAGCCCGGTCAGCAAATTTATCGCTCGTCGAGGTGAGGGATTGCACCACATTGCCTTAGAAGTCGAGGATGTCCGTTCCACACTTGGCGTCTGCCTGGAAAAGGGATACCAAGCCATCGACAAGGAACCCCGCATCGGCGCCGGGGGGAGGCTCATCGCATTTCTTGATCCCCGCTCAACGGGAGGGGTATTAATCGAGTTGACTCAATCCAGTAGCTGACCCGTTGGGGGTTCTCCGGGGGAGATGCCTGCCAAGAAGATCTGTAAGAATTAAGTGATCCGTCAAGGCGGACGCCCCCGTCCGCCAAGTAAGTGATCGCTTTTACATACACCACATACGCCCTTTCGCAGATCTTAAAAGATTCGGCAGGATTTTCGATGCGGACAACTATCTTCTTACGCGCGCTATGGGTCCGAATGTCGCGGGAGTCATCGGATCGGCGACGGCAGCAGGCATATTATTGTCTTACTTTTTAGGAAGGTAAAATGCTTACAGAAACCAACAGCCGTGAACTCCCGGGACAGCCTCCATTTACGCGAGGCATTCACCCGGAGATGTATCGCAAGCGTCTCTGGACGATGCGGCAGTATGCCGGATATGCATCGGCAGCGGAGAGCAACCTCCGCTATCGCAAACTGCTGGATGCCGGTCAGACCGGGCTCTCAGTCGCGTTCGATCTGCCGACCCAGATAGGTTATGATTCCGACCACCCTCTTGCCGCCGGTGAGGTTGGCAAGGTTGGGGTGGCAATCGATTCGATTGAAGATATGGAGCGGCTGTTCGAAGGGATACCGTTGGGGGAGGTTTCCACGTCGATGACAATCAACGCTACGGCCGCCATCCTGTTGGCGATGTACATCGTTGCAGGAAAGAGACAGGGCGTGGCCCAGGATCGGCTCCGTGGAACGGTTCAAAACGACATACTGAAGGAATATATAGCGCGGGGAACCTACATCCATCCACCGGCGCCGTCTATGAGACTGGCGGTAGATATTATGCGCTATTGCGACGACTTTGTCCCCCAATGGAATACTATCTCCATCTCCGGCTATCACATTCGCGAGGCTGGAGCAACTGCTGTTCAGGAGATTGCCTTCACCCTGGCAAACGGGATAGCTTACGTTAAAGCGGCAATCGAGGCAGGTCTCGATGTGGATGAATTTGGACCACGGCTCTCGTTTTTCTTCAACTCCCATATCAATCTGCTGGAAGAGGCTGCCAAATTCCGGGCGGCGAGGCGACTCTGGTGTGCGATTATGCGTGATCGCTTCAAGGCGGAGAACCCCAAAAGTTGGTTAATGCGGTTTCACGCCCAGACGGCAGGTTCTTCACTGACGGCTCAGCAACCTGACGTAAACGTGGTTCGAACGACCCTGGAAGCTCTGGCGGCGGTACTCGGCGGAACACAGTCCTTGCATACAAACTCACGCGATGAGGCGCTCGGTTTGCCTACGGAAGAATCGGCTAAACTGGCGCTGCGAACACAACAGGTGATCGGCTTCGAGTCAGGGGTAACCGAGGAGCCCGATCCACTCGGCGGTAGTTACTACGTTGAAAAATTGACGGACGACATTGAGAAAGCCGCCCGCGAAGAGATCGCCAGAATAGACGAGATAGGCGGCGCTGTAGCGGCGGTGGAACAACACTACTTCCAGGATGCCATAGCCAGATCAGCCTATACATACCAACTGGAGGTTGAATCTCAAGGGAGAGCGGTGGTTGGAGTGAATAAATTTGTCGAAGAGGTTAGCCCGACTCCTGAAATTATGCATATTACAGGTCGGTCTGAACACGATCAGGACGAACGGCTGCTGTCGCTCAGAAAGCACAGGAATGGCGAGTTAGTGGATGCGAGACTCTCCGCGCTGCGAGATGCCGCCCTCAACCCATCCGCACCGCTGATGGAGCCTGTCATCGAGGCTGTGGAAGCTCACTGCACCGTCGGTGAAATATCGGATGCCTTCCGTGAAGTGTGGGGTGAATATAGAGGTAAAAGGTGAAACATAAGAGGGAGATGGGAGGAATGTAGCCTCACATATGAACGTAATGAATATAATGAACCGAATATGAATGTGAAAAGCCCTGCTGCAACGGGTCTTTTCATTTTCAATATATTACATGCTGCTTGCGGCTTGACACTTGTTACTTATCCACAGTCTGAGCGCATTGGAAGGGAAGCCACCGGCGGGGACGGCAAGAAGCGCCCGGTCGATTTCTCGCTTCGATAAGCCGTAAAATTCCAGCCGTTTGAGGCATCTTTCCAGGGGCTCATCAGCCCCTTCAGCACTGTAGCCCTGATTCATTGAATCAGGGATTATTATATCTACTGCATCCGGGTCGGCCTGAGTCAGGAAGTCCTTCATCGAATCGTTCAGACTTCCACCGGCATTGAGTCCCGCCTCGACAGCCCGCGCCCAGACCATCTCACGGGTGACCTGAATCCGCCCGTTATCAGAAAGCAGTGCCGACCCCATACGACCCGACCACCACCACCGCTCGATGAATGGGTGATCCCGCCGGTCAAGGTTCAGCCTCTGCAGCAGCGCAAGTCCGGTTTGGTCGAGGTTCATTCGACCGGGATCGACCCCGAATTCCGCCAGATGACTTATGGCGGCCCTCCAGGACTCATCTGTTGAGCTCGCAGAATCGCCATTCCAAAGAGCCTGTAGAATCTGTCTGGCTGCCGTCCAGGTATCCTCGTCGGCCTCCAGCTCCAGGGCTGCCAAACGGAGCGGATGAACGGTGATGGCGGGGCCGAACCAGCCGTGGATGTTGCCTCCGCGCACGATCTTGTTCCAGCCGACCGGCCATCCGGCGCCTGACATAAGCTGATGAACCTGGCGGAAGGCCCTGGTCGCCTCGCCGGCTTTGATCAACTGAGATACTTCCGCGAACCGGTTCTTTTTCAGGGCGTCAGCTTTGTTCAACTGCTCGATCACCGCCGCAGCAAGTGGTCTCCACCTCAAATCCGGTTGTCTCCGGCTGTCAGGGCGACGACTACAGCCACGGCCACACCCGCCGAGTGGGTCAGGCTGAGTCTGGTCGAGTGCCAGCCCTGGCGGTCCGCGATCTCAGCCGCTCCCCTGTGAAAACCAAGCGAAGGGCGTCCGGCAACTGCCGGATTGGTTGTCACCTCCACGTCGAGCCAGCCGAACCCGCGCAGTCCGGTTCCGGTCGCTTTGGCAAACGCCTCTTTGGCGGCGATTACACCGGCAAGGGTTTCAGGCCGGCCTCGCGCCCGGCGAGCTTCATCCTCCGTGAAACAGCGCCTGAGGAACCTGTCGCCCCAGCGGGCCAGCATCAGGCGTATCCGTTCGATCTCGACTATGTCAATGCCGACCGTTACCCCGAACCTTCGGGGCGGCGGTGTGGTGATGGCCGGTTCAGATGGCTTCAAGGATGCATCAAAACTGTGCCGGCTGGAACGCCGTGTGGGTTTCGCTGCAGGGCCTCGGCAGTCAGGCGCAGTCTGCCGTCCCGGTCTGTTGATAGCTCGAACTGCCAGTCCTCGCGGTGAACATTGGCTCCTGCCATCGGGTCATTCTCAGTTAGCTCATCCAGGCTGACCGGGTATCTTCCCGTCCGGGCGTGGAATCTATCAGCGGCGTTGGCCAGCGAGCTCAGTATGCCGTCTATCCTCCTCATCTCGCTATAGCGTCGCCCGAGAACCGGATCTTTCGCCTGCAGCCGGGCGACAATTCGCTGGTCATGACGGGCGGCGAACTGGATCAGCCGATAGCCGCTGTCACCGCTGCTGTTCATGTATTCGAGTCCCCGCTGCCAGGTTATAGCCAATGCCTGCTCAGCAAGACCAGGGTCGAGTGCGAGGCTGCTGTCGAGCAATCGTGCAGCCTCGGCGCATCGATCCTTTTCCCGTATGATGACCCCGGCTGCATCCAGCAGAGTGCGTCCATACGGGCGGCGGTTGTTGGGGTTGGTTTCGACAGCCTGCCTGATAGCGGCAAAGCCCTCATCGTGCTTCCCCTCGACCAGCAGAGCCATGGCTCGCAGCCGGTGAACATAACTGTCATTCGCGCGCTCCCCAGCAACCTCATCGAGCACCTCCAGCGCCGCGGCGTAGTTGTCGCCGGCGATCAGATCCTCGGCACGATCTATCGGGTCATCCACGCAGCTAACCAGTGTGAACCCCGTAAGTGCCGCCAATATGAATACTTTATAAAACTCTATGTTATACAATAATTTGCGCATATTTTCAAGTCTTGCCGAGACACCACATAATGATCGCCTTCTGGCCGTGAAGCCGGTTTTCAGCCTGGTCGAACACCACCGACTGCGGGCCGTCCATCGCCTCGTCGGTTATTTCGCGTCCCCGCTCGGCCGGCAGACAGTGCATCACCAGACATCTCTCCCCGGCCTCTGCGATTCGGGCGGCGTCGAGACGGAACGGCTCGAGCAGCGCTGTGCGTTCGGCGATCTGTTCCTTCTCGCCCATCGAGGCCCAGACGTCGGTGTAGAGCACATCTGCACCCCTGGCGGCGGCGGACGGGTCGTCTGTCACAGTGACGCCGCCTCGCGCACCCTCCATAGCCGCCTGAAGGAAATCATTGCCCGGGTGGGTCTTTGGGCTGGTGGCTATCTGGAGGTCTATTTCGAGCAGACGGGCGGCATTGATCCAGGAGCGTGCCACGTTGTTGCCGTCGCCGAGGTAGGCTATCCTAAGCCCTTCAACCCGGCCGAGCTTCTCACGGATGGTCAGCAGGTCGCTGAAGATCTGGCACGGATGGAGCAGGTCGGTCAGGGCGTTTATCACCGGCACATCCGACCAGCGGGAGAGCTCCTCAACGTCCGCCTGGTGGAAGGTGCGGATGACGATCAGACTCAGGTAGCGAGACAGAACCCTGGCCGCATCGGGGATCGACTCCCTCACCCCGAGCTGGATTTCGCGGTCGGTGATGAACATCGCCTGGCCGCCGAACTGATTAACGCCGACCTCGAACGAGACCCGGGTCCGCAGCGACGCCTTGTGGAAGATCAGCCCGGCAGTCATACCGGTCATAGACTGGGGACAGGCACCGGCGCGGGTCTGATCCTTCAACCGGACGGCATAATCGATCAGGTCGAGAAGCCCCTCGCGCCCCAGGCCGGTCAGTGCCAGAAAGTGACTGGTGGTTTCAGCCATTATCCTGGATGCCTTCAGATGTTGTTGTTTTAGTCTTCAGTTGTCAGCGGTTGGAAAGGTGTTTTTCGGACATTCTTATCTTACGCAAAGACGCAGAGGTGCAGCTTTATCTCTCGCAAAGGCGCAAAGATGCAAAGAATATCAAGTTATATTGAATCCGAAGCCCAAAGCCCAAAGCCCATTAACCTTGCGGCATCACCTGAGTAGCAAAATCTTCTTGGTTGCGATCCGGTTTCCAGCGGTCAGTCTTGCGAAATACAGGCCACTCGGGAGGCGGTCGCCGTCGAGGAGGACCCGATGTCTGCCAGGAGGGAGCCTGCCTAACTCGAGCCGCTCGACAGACCGCCCGGACAGGTCATAGATTGTGAGTTCAACCGCAGCCTGTTCAGGCAGGGAGAAGCCGAGCCGGACAATGGGGTTGAACGGGTTCGGCCAGGGGTTATCCATAATGAATTCATATGGCGGTTCAGGCCCCCGCTGGCCGGCAATGTCGAAGCCGACGGTGAAGTAGACCGGAATGTCATAGCGGTCGCCGGCGGCGTTGTGTATGATCTTCAGAACCACGAAGTAGTCCTGCTTGGGCATATCCTTGGAGAAGAAGCTGACTGTGAACGGCTGCTGCTCGTCCTGTGGAACCGAACCGGAGGTGGGCTCGTAGCTTATCCAGGTCAGGTTCGGACCTATCTCATAGCCTACTACCTGATCGCCGGCGGGGCTGTTGATCAGGGCGATGAAGGTCCAGATCAGCGGGTCCCAATGCTTGGTGATGGCACAGCCCCGCGGCATGTCCTCAGGATCCAGGTTGATGTCGCGAACGTAGATGTAATCGCCCGTCTCCGGGTTCATCTTCATCAGGTAGATGTAGGTTTCAGCTGGAGGTGGGTCCGGATACTCACAGAGGATGTATAATGGATAGCCCTCCTCGTCCTCCGTGAACCAGGCCAGACCTTGTGAGCGCATCCGCTCACCCACGATCGGGTATTCGGCGGCTATGTTCCCGTCCAGGTCGAGCTCATAGAAGGTGCGGCCGGTCATCTCTTTAGTGAAGACTGTCCCGCGTTGGGGTGAATATGCGATCGTGTGGTCATACTGATCAGGGGTTCCGAAACTACGAACAAGCTCGCCCTCGCGGGTTATCTCCACGATGTTGTTTTTCTCGATCCCCAGGAGATTCTGTCCGTTCCAGTCGATCTCGCAGTAGCCACGGTAGGAGGATGAGTCAATGGTATATTGGTCGAACTTCCGCACCAGAGCCCCTTCTCTGTCGAGTACATAGACCTTCTTGGGGAAGTCTCGGGGATCGGCGCGGCCGGCCAGATACAGGAATTCGCCATCGAAGGTGACGCCTTGAATCTGAGTATCACCAGTGGTGTCTTCGGCCTGGAGGTTGAACAGCAGCTCCCACGGTTCGTCCCGGCCTTCGGGCGGCTCGGCCTCGTAGTCCAGTTGGAGCCTATATTCGAGCGGGCCGTTCCCGTCATTCCAGACCGTAAAGCCGACCTCGCCGGTAGAATCGGGGGGGACGGTGATATCGATCTCTTCGATGTCGGCGTTGAAGGTGGGATGGGTCAGTTCGAAGT
>MWJR01000199.1 GCA_002127415.1 Calditrichaeota bacterium AABM5.125.24 | reverse complement strand
TCATTGCGAGCGAAGCGAAGCAATCTCAACTGTTTATCGAAAAAGATTGCTTCGGCACTTCGTGCCTCGCAAAGACAGGTAATTACAATAACTTCAATAAGTACTTAACGAAGTAGTGTTAAGAGTTTATATTAAGTGATAATTAAGATCACTATTCACTTTTAACTCTTAACTCTTCACTTACTTAAACCGGAGGAGGCGATGACCCACGAGACACGGCACGGCGTTCGGGTAGTGATAAGCCTGTTGCACATTCTAATCCAGGTGTTAGTTATGTGGATTATTGTCGGCATCCTCGATGCCAAGACAACTGCTACCACTGAGGAATTACTGCATTTAAATACAAGTATCTTATCCCATATGAGTATAATGGTGGGGTCGTATTGCATTTATATCAGTCTGATGAGACTATTTACCGGAACCAATAGAAAGCGAAGCAGTTCATCCTCAGATTGAACTCTGGTATAATTGAGGGCTGCTTTGGTTCTTTCCCTGACCGTCCATGGTTCAGCAACCACCGGATAACTTATGAACCTATACCTTGCCAGGGGTTGACTGGTGCGTGGAGGCTTCAGAAAGACTTGCGTTATTGATCGTGAGGGCTTATATTGTTCTGTGTTGATAAGCCACCAGGTTGCGAACGATGAGTAATTGGCCCCCCACGGTTACTCTCGTGCCGTTTTCCTGGTGGTTTTTTTTGGTAGAGCCGAGGTGGTGAAACAGGTAGACGCAGCGGACTCAAAATCCGCCGGGGCCCCAAACCCCGTGCCGGTTCGATTCCGGCCCTCGGCACGACAGAAGATTATCGATGGTCGATGATCGATGATTAATGGCTTATTGAGCCGTCTGAGTTTTCTCTCAGGCGGCTCATCTGTTTATATTAACGTAACAAGCCTTGGGGTTAAGCAGGGCGGACAGACTGAAATGCCTGAAGACTACCGTGAAGGGAGGTAAGAGGATGGATTATCGTTCAGCGGGGGTGGATATTGACAAGGGTGATAGGGTCGTTCAGCGGATCAAGGACCTGATGGGGCAGGCCGGAGCGCGCATCGGGCATTTCGGCGGTGCGGTTCCCTTTCCGGTCGGTCGCTGGAAGGAGCCTCTGGTCGTCACATCCATCGACGGCGTCGGGACCAAGGTGATGGTGGCGGCGGCTGTGGGCAGGCACGAGGTCAGCGGACGTGATATGGTGCATCATTCGATAAACGACATCGCCTG
The DNA here is from genome assembly GCA_002127415.1 of Calditrichaeota bacterium AABM5.125.24. Classification (GTDB taxonomy): domain Bacteria; phylum Electryoneota; class AABM5-125-24; order Hatepunaeales; family Hatepunaeaceae; genus AABM5-125-24. The sequence goes on along the minus strand of MWJR01000199.1, from coordinate 10,363 downwards.
TTGCGGGGCGGAGCCGATAGCCTTTATGGATTACATCGCTATGGGTTCGCTCGATGAGGATGTCGCGGTTGGAGCCATAGAGGGGGTGGTCAAGGCTTGTCAGTATTGGGATGTGCCGCTGGTCGGGGGTGAGACGGCGGAGATGCCCGGAGTATATAAGCCGGGGGAATATGATCTGGTCGGGGCTGTAGTCGGCGTGGTCGAGCGTTCGGAGTTCATCGACGGTCGGGGTGTTGCGGCGGGTGATGTTCTGTTGGGCTTTCCCTCAACCGGACTGCACACAAACGGCTTCAGTCTGGCCCGCCGGGTTCTGGCAGATGCGGGTGTTAAATATGACGCTGTGTTACCTGAGCTGGGGCGGTCGGTTGGAGAAACCTTGCTCGATGAGCACCGCTGCTATCTGGGGGAGATTCGGGAGCTCAAACGCCGCTGCAGGGTGAAGGGGCTGGCGCATATCACCGGAGGTGGGTTGCCGGGGAATGTGGCGCGGGTGATCCCGGAGGGGCTGCAGGCCGAGTTTGCCTGGGGGAGCTGGCAGGAACCGCCGATCTTCGCCCTGCTTCGACGATTGGGTGATATACCTGAGCCGGAAATGCAGCGGACCTTCAACCTGGGGGTGGGTATGGTGGCGGTGCTGGATCCGGTGACTGCCGAGGCTATAATGTCTGATTTTCCGGATGAGCTTGAGAGCCCGTTCAGGATGGGGTTTGTGAAGGGGGGGTGAAGTGCTTGTCGGTTGTGGTTGACAAGACGGATTTGATGGGACATATTTGAACTACAGGCCTCCGGCATCGGGCCTCAAGCATTAGGATGTGAAATTTTACCCAGGCCTGAGTCCAACATTCCGGCAATTTGGATACACAATATATTGAATGACTGGCATATAATCCTTCTGACCATTGCGGCGGCCTATCTATTGGGGGCCTTCCCTACCGGTGTGTTAATCAGTCGGCTGGTTCACGACCGCGACATTCGCCGGTTCGGCAGCGGTAATATTGGCGCGACTAACATTTGGCGAGTATTCGGGTTCAGGTGGGGTCTGCTGGTGGTCACAGTCGACGTCGGCAAGGGATGTGTAGCGGCCGGACTGCTTCCCGGGTGGTTCAACGTCGGTTCTGTGTCGGGATATGCCGCCCTGCTCGGTCTTGTCGCGGTGGCAGGACATATCTGGTCGCCGTTCATCCGCTTCAGGGGAGGTAAAGGGATTGGGGCGGCGTTTGGCTCGATATTGGCACTCTACCCGGTGGCAGCGCTGGTCTGTCTGGGAGTCTGGGTGTTAATAATGGCTTTAACCCGTTATGCCTCGGTCGCTTCACTGACAGCGGCGGTCTGCTATCCTGCTACGCTTTACTGGAGTGAAGGACCGTCGGGCGGGGAGCTTGCCGTGGGAATGGCGCTGCCTCTGTTGCTCCTGTTTACCCACCGCCGGAACCTGCAGCGTCTGATCCGGAAGGAGGAGTTGAAGATAGGGGGGCAGAGACTATCGTCCAGGTAGGGATATGAAGATAGCAGTTTTAGGCGCCGGCAGCTGGGGAACCACCCTGGGCCTGATGCTGGTGAAGCTGGGACACCGGGTGACGCTGTGGGAGTTCCGCCCTGATGCAGCCCGCCGGATGGAGGAGGAGCGTGAGAACCGGGAGTTCCTGGCCGGTTATCCGTTTCCTGCGGAGCTGACGGTGACCTCCCGGGCAGATGAGGCGGTGTTTGACGCTCGGGTTTGCTTCCTGGTGGTGCCTTCGCATGCGATGCGTTCGACGGTCGAGCGGCTGACTGAGGGATTTCCGCACGATTGCACTGTCGTTTCGGCCACCAAGGGGATCGAGGAGGGGACGCTGATGCGGATGTCGGAGGTGGTGGCCGATGTGTGGGGCAAGCGCTTCGATCCGGGCCGGTTCGTGTGCCTCGCCGGGCCCAGCCACGCCGAGGAGGTTGTGGTCGGCCTCCCTACCAGCATCGTGGCGGCTTCGCCGCTTATCGAGACGGCTCGCTCCGTGCAGCAGCTTCTTTCCGGCGAGAGATTCCGGGTGTATGCACACGACGACCTGGTGGGTGTTGAGCTGGGAGGGTCGCTCAAGAACGTTATTGCCATCGCCGCCGGCATCGCCGACGGGCTCGGCTTCGGCGACAACACCAAGGGGGCCCTCCTGACTCGTGGGATGGTCGAGATCTGCCGGTTGGGGATAAAGCTGGGCGGGCAGCCACCCACCTTTGCCGGGCTGTCGGGGGTGGGGGACCTGATAACCACCTGCTGCAGCCGTCACAGCCGTAACCGTTACGTCGGCGAGCAGATAGGCAGGGGGAAGAAGCTGAAGGAGATTCTTGCTGAAATGGTGCAGATTGCCGAGGGGGTTCGCACGACCGCCTCAGCCTGGGCTCTGGCGCAGCGGGAGGGGGTAGAGATGCCCATCACTGAACAGGTCTATCGCGTCCTGTTCGAGGACGCCGACCCCCTGAAAGCGACCACCGAGCTGATGACCCGGAAGTTGAAGCTGGAGGATTGACGAAACAAGCAGACCGATACATCCTTTCCAATCACGCGCGAGACGCAATTGAGAAGCGCCAAATCCAGATAGAGTGGTTGGAACAGGCGCTGGAACGACCGGATTGGACTGAAACCGACCCCTATGAACCTGCCTTTGAGCATCGTCTGGCAAGCATCGAGGATTTCGGAGGGCGGGTTTTGCGGGTTGTGGTTAATCCAACGGTAAAACCGATATTTGTGATTACCTTATACTTTGACAGGCGAACCAAACGGAGGTCAGGATGAAACTCAAGATTGACAGGGAAGCGGACGCATTGTATCTGACCCTGGATGAGACTCTGGCAGCCGAAACCGAGGAGGTCTCGCCGGGCATCATACTTGACTATAACACTTCCGGTCAGGTGGTCGGGATAGAGATGCTCTACCTATCCCGCCGCGCACCGGGGATTGACGTTCACCGCCTGTTGTTCGAGACGGTCGGGGCTGAGTCCAAGGAAGTGATATAGTTGAGCATCCTGTTCGAGGACGCCGACTCCCTGAAAGCGACCACCGAGCTGATGACCCGGAAGTTGAAGGTGGAGGATTGATTGAAACCCGGGTAGCAGAGCTACCCGGGCCATCCTGATAAGGGAAATTTGAAACCCGGGTAGCGAAGCTACCCGGGCCACCCATACATCATAGATTGAATATGCGCATTTACATAGACCAGGCATCAGGTCATGTCGGCGAGGAGGTCGAAATCGCCGGGTGGCTTTACAATAAACGCTCGTCGGGGAAGCTGCGCTTCCTGATCCTGCGCGACGGAACCGGGCTGATGCAGGCAACCGTCTCTCAAGCCGACGTCAGCGAGGAGGACTGGGCTGTCGCCGACGAGCTGACACAGGAGTCATCCCTCATCGCCACCGGAACCATCACTGAGGACGCCCGCGCACCAGGGGGATACGAGCTGCACGTCAAGAGCCTTCAACTGGTGGGCAGGTCCGAGGACTACCCCATCACCCCCAAGGAGCACGGGACCGAGTTCCTGCTCGACCGGCGGCACCTGTGGGTGAGGTCGCAGAAGCAGCACGCCATCCTGCGGGTTCGCGCCGAAGTCATCAGCGCCATCCGCGATTACTTCGACTCCCGCGGCTATGTCCTGTTCGACGCCCCGATGTTCACCCCCAACGCCGTCGAGGGAACCACCACCCTGTTCGAGACCGAATACTTCGGCGCCAGGGCCTACCTGACCCAGTCCGGGCAGCTCTACCAGGAGGCGGGCTGTATGTCGTTAGGTAAAGTCTACTGCTTCGGGCCCACCTTCCGCGCAGAGAAGTCCAAGACCCGCCGGCACCTGACCGAGTTCTGGATGGTCGAACCGGAGGTGGCGTTTATGGACCTGGATGGGGTTATGGAGCTGGCGGAGGACTTCACCCAAGAGGTCGTGGCACGTGTGCTCGACCGGCGGGGTGAGGAGCTGAAAACGCTCGAAAGGAACATAGCGGCGTTGGAGCGGGTTAAGAAGCCGTTTCCGCGCATAACCTACGACGAGGCAGCCCGCATACTGAAGGAGAAGGGAACCGACTTCACCTACGGCAGCGACTTCGGCGGCGCAGACGAGACCGTTCTGGCCGAGCAGTTCGACCGACCGGTGATGATTCACCGCTGGCCCGCCGGCATCAAGGCATTCTATATGAAGCGCGACCCGGACGACCCGACCAGGTCGCTGGGGGTGGATATGCTGGCTCCGGAGGGCTACGGAGAGATTATCGGCGGCGGTCAGCGCGAGGACAGCCTCGAGGAGCTCGAAAAGCGAATCGAGGAGCACAACCTGCCCCGGAAGTTTTTCGAGTGGTATCTCGACCTGCGCCGCTACGGGACGGTGCCCCACTCGGGTTTCGGGCTGGGATTGGAGCGAACCGTAGCCTGGATATGCGGCATCAGGCACATCCGTGAGACGATTCCTTTCCCCAGGATGATGTATCGGCTGGAGCCGTAAAATCTCATATAATGGGAGTTGATTATGAATGAGATAATCTTCGTTGTGGAGTCTGCGCCTGAAGGGGGTTGGACGGCAAGGGCGCTGGGGCACAGCATATTCACCGAGGCGGATGAGCTCTATGAATTGAAGATAATGATAAAGGATGCGGTCAAGTGCCACTTCGATGAAGCTGATAGACCCAGGATAATACGCCTACACTTCGTGAGCGAGGAGCTGCTAACAGTATGACCAGGCTGCCACGGGACTTGTCCAGCGATGAATTGGCAAGGCGGTTGAGGTTGAAGCGCACCGTGGCCCGGATCTGCCGCATCAGGCACATCCGCGAGACGATAAGGATGATGTATCGGCTGGAGCCATAGGAAAGTGACAAAGTAACAGAGTGATAAAGTGACAAAGTGGTGGGTGACCTGGGTTGCTTGCAACCCAGGTTTCAAGATGAATTTCATGAACCTATCTCAAAATGTCATTCCCGCGAAGCATGCCCCTGCGAAAGCAGGGGGCGGGAATCCAGGCCAGTATTGGATGCCGGTTTCCACTTATGATTTTGTCACTCGGGCGCGATAAATCGCGCCCCTACCAATCAGGTTAGGTTCGATAAATCGACCACTGCGCGACGGGAGGGTTCAGGCAATTGCAATCAAGTCATGCTGAATCCGACAGTTGCCGGATGAAGCATCTCGCGTTTGGCGGTGTTGAGATTCTTCAGCCGCCTGACGGCGGCTTCAGAATGACAATTATTTGCACTTAGGCACTCAGGAACTCAGGAACTTATTGATGTCTTTCGTCCACCTCCACAACCACACCGACTACAGCCTGCTGGACGGGGCCTGCCGGATACCGGAGCTGGTTCAGGCGACTCTCGACCATAAGTCACCGGCGGTGGCAATCACCGACCACGGGAATGTGTTTGGGGCGCTCGAATTCTACGCGAAGGTTAAAGACGCCGGACTGAAGCCGATAGTCGGCTGCGAGCTGTATATGGCGCCCGGTTCCCGAAAGGTGAAAACCCCGGGTCGCGCCGGTGAGCTACGCTACCACCAAGTTCTGCTGGCAAAGAACCTGACCGGTTATAAGAATCTTATCAGACTATCGAGTGAAGGTTACCTGTCCGGCTTTTATTATAAACCACGTATAGACAAGGAACTACTCTCCGAATATCACGAAGGACTGATCTGCCTGTCGAGTTGCATCCAGGGGGAGATTCCCCGGCTTATCCTGGACGACGACCCGGACGGCGCTCGTGAGGCGGCCGAATTCTATAAAGCCCTGTTCGGCGACGACTTCTACATCGAACTACATCGGCACGGCCTGCCCCAACAGGAGAAAGTCTTGCCCGGGTTGGTTGAACTGGCGCGCGATCTGGATGTCAAGCTGGTTGCCACCAACGACGTCCACTATCTTAAACGTGAGCACGCCGCAGCTCACGACATCCTGCTCTGCGTTGGAACCCAGTCCCAATATGACGACCCGAAACGGCTGCGCTTCAACAGCGAGGAGTTCTACCTGAAACACCCCGACGAGATGATCGAGCTGTTCGCCGACCTCCCCGAAGCGATCTCCACCACCCTTGAGATAGCCGACAAGATCGACCTCGAACTGCCGCTGAACCAGCGTCACTACCCGGTTTTTCCGCTGCCGGATGAAGCGGGACTGAAGCCCGACGAATATCTGGCCAGACTGGCGAAGGAGGGGTTTGAGAGGAGATTCGACGGGTCGCCGCCTGAAGGTGCATCGGAGCGGTTGAAGACGGAGCTCTCGGTCATCGCCCAGACCGGGTTTGCGGACTATTTCCTCATCGTCTGGGATTTCGTCCGCTGGGCCAAGGAGAATGGCATCCCGGTCGGACCGGGACGAGGTTCGGCCGCCGGCTGCCTGGTCTCCTACTGCCTCGGCATCACCAACCTCGACCCGATCCAGTATGACCTGATATTCGAGCGGTTCCTGAACCCGGAGCGGGTCAGCCCGCCGGACATCGACATCGACTTCTCCGACGACCGACGGGAGGAGGTGATTGGCTACGTCCGCGATAAATACGGGCACGACAGCGTCTGTCGCATCATCACCTTCGGCCGGATGGCGGCGAAGTCGGCGGTGCGTGACGTTGGCAGAGCGCTGGGGCTCTCATACGGTGAAGCGGACCGCATCGCCCGCCTGATACCCGAATGGGGCCGGGATGTGACTATCGACCGTGCGCTGAGTGAAGTGCCTGAACTGAGGGCGCTGATCGACAGCGATCCACGCTATCGACAGCTCATCGAACACACCCGACTGGTGGAAGGGGCTGTGCGTCATGCCTCGACCCACGCCGCCGGGGTTGTCATCTGCCCCGGACCCACCGTCGATCTGATCCCCGTCTATAAACAGACGGACGAGGACGAGATATACACCCAGTTCGATATGAACTGGTTGGATGCCGCCGGTCTGCTGAAGATGGACTTCCTCGGACTGCAGACCCTGCAGGAGATCGAGCTGACCATCCAGGCGCTGCGAAGGCGGGGGATTGAGGTCGATCTCGACAGCATCTCGCTTGAAGATACCGAGGTGTTCAGGCTGTTTACGGAGGGCGACACCATCGGGGTATTCCAGTTTGAATCGTCCGGGATGCGTGAGAACCTGATGAAGCTGAAGCCGGAGCAGCTGGAGGATCTGATTGCGATGAACGCGCTCTACCGCCCCGGTCCAATGCAGATGATAGACGAGTTCATCGCCTGTCGTCACGGTCGCAGGAAGGTGAGTTACCTGCACCCAAAGCTCGAACCAATTCTGAACAAGACCTATGGGGTCATCGTCTATCAGGAACAGGTCATCCGTATCGCCACCGAGCTGGCCGGACTGTCCCTGGGCAAGGCAGACAACCTGCGCTGGGCGATGGGAAAGAAGAAGATGGACCTGATGAAGTCGCTGCAGGCTGAGTTCATCGGTGGCTGTATGGCGAACGGGATCAAGATGAGAACGGCGGAAGCCATCTACGCCGCCTGCGAGCAGTTTGCCAACTATGGCTTCGTGAAGGCCCATTCAGCCGGTTATGCGCTCATCGCCTATCACTGCGCCTATCTTAAGCGCTACCACCCGGCCGACTACCTCGCCGCCTGCCTGACCGTGCGGAGCAAGTCTTCCGGGCAGGTGATGAAGCTGCTGGCTGAGTGCCGGGCTCAGGGGATAGCCGTGCTGCCGCCGGACATAAACGAGAGCGAGGAAGGCTTCGTAGCGACGCCGCAGGGGATCCGCTTCGGGCTGGCCGCCATCAAGAACGTCGGCGAGGCGGCCATAAAGGCTATTATCGAAGGCAGGGAGCAGGTGGTGCAGTTCAGCTCGCTGTATAATTTCCTGACCACTGTGGATCTGCGCGCCGTCAACCGTAAGGTGGTCGAGAGCCTGATCGACGCCGGGACTTTCGACGCACTCGGCCCCAACCGCGCCACCCTGTTGGTCTCGCTGCCGAGCGCCACTGCTTACGCCCAGGCCATACACGACGAGCGGCTGCGCGGCCAGACCACCATCTTCGCCGGCGGCGACTCAGATGAGGAGGGTGGCGCCGCCCTCGGTCTTCAACTGCCGGAGTTGCGTTTCACCGAGGAGCTGCCGGCATCGGAGCTTCAGTCGCGCGAGAAGGAGGTGCTCGGTTATTATATCTCCAGCCATCCCCTTGAGCGGTTCGAGCGCGAGGTTGAGGGGCTTGCCAGCCATCGATTGGCGGATAGGGATGAGTTCAAGGACGGTCTGAAAATCAGGATGTGCGGGGTGGTTGGAAGTGTGCGCAAGAGGCTGACCCGTCAGGGGGAGAGTATGGCGGTGGCTCAGGTCGAAGACCTAACCGGGTCGATTGAGTGCCTGGTCTTTCCTTCGGTCTATCAGAAGTGCAGCGGGCTGCTCGAGTCCGACCGACTGGTGGGGTTGGCTGGTCGGGTTAGTCGGCAGGATGCCAATGAAGAGCCTAAGCTCAAGGTCGAGGAGCTGATCGAACTGGAGCGGGCAGCGGAGCGGTGGGGACAATCTGTCCGGATCCGGCTGCCTCACGAGCTGGTTACCGAACCGCTGGTGGAGCGTCTGGAACAGATTCTGGCCGGTAATAGTGGCATCTGCCCCGTTTACATTGAATTAACTTACCCGGACAGTGCAGTCAAGACCCTCAAGGTCGGTCGCTTCAAGGTCTCACCGGCGCCGGAACTGCTGGACAGGCTCTCTGAGCTGGTTGGGGCTGAGCAGGTCAGTTTGAATTCACCACGGGGCAGGGTTTAGGTGAAACCCGGCCAGCAATCCCCGCCTTCGCGGAGACAAGGCTGGACGGGCCACCCATCAATTGACAATTGATAATCAAGATATGCGTGCAGTAGTTCAGCGTGTCTCGCGGGCGGAAGTGAGGGTTGATGGCAGGATAATAGCTTCTATCGGTCGGGGTTTCCTGGTTCTGGTCGGCTTCACCCATACCGATGGTGAATTGGAGCTGGACTGGACGGCTCGCAAGCTGGCCGGGCTCAGGGTCTTCGATGACGAGGGCGGCAGGATGAACCTCTCGCTGGCGGATGTGGAAGGTGAGGTGCTGGTGGTCTCGCAGTTCACCCTTTATGCAGACATTCGCAAGGGGCGAAGACCGGCTTTTATTGATGCGGCTGAGCCGGATGTGGCTGAGAAACTTTACGACAGATTCTGCGATATGTTGACAGAAGAGGGTGTCCTGGTTAAAAGGGGAGAATTTGGCGCGAAGATGGAGGTTGAATTGGTGAATGATGGCCCTGTTACGATAATAATTAAAAATTAAAGGTTAAAAATTAAAAACTAAAATTAAGAATTAGATTGTTGATAGTAAGATGGGTTCAGATATAACCGGTTATCCCCAGGATATTTGTGATCGCACTTTCAGGTTTGCAATAAGGATTGTAAACCTATGCAGGAAACTTGATGAGACTACAGGCGTTAGCAGATTGTTGGCAAGACAATTGCTTAAGTCGGGAACGTCAATTGGTGCTAATGTCGAAGAAGCCCAAGCAGGTCAAAGCAACCCCGATTTTATTAGCAAAATATCAATTTCTCTCAAAGAAGCGCGTGAAACAGTTTACTGGTTACGATTACTTGAAGAGTCAAAATTAGTTACAGGTCTATCTATGAAAGAAATCAAGAAAAAGGCTGAAGAAATCGCTGCCATCCTCGGTGCAATTATTGTAAGCTCCCGCAAAACCCCATAATCATATAATTATTGTGTCTTAATCAATGTTTTTAATTTTTAATTTTTAATTTTTAATTTAATATGTCTCTTTCTGCTTGCATCATCCACGGCGACTGCTTTGATATTTTGTCCAAACTGCCGGACGAGTCTGTCGATCTGGTTCTGACTGACCCGCCTTATGCCATCCACTACCGCTCAAACCGGCGTGTGAGTCGCCCCAAGTTTGACCATTTTGAGGGTGACAAACCGGGGGACTGGATAGAGACCTTCGCTGAAGAATCCTACCGCCTGCTGAGGACAAACCGACATCTCTACTGCTTCTGCCGTCACGATACCTACCCGCTGTTCTTCACCGCCTTCCAGCGCGCCGGTTTCAGAATGAAGCGAACGCTGATATGGGTCAAGAACAACCACGGCTCGGGCGACCTGAAGGGCGACTATGCGCCCAGAGACGAGTGGATCATATACGCTCAGAAGGGACGCAGGGAGCTGCGCGGCAAGAGGGAAGATAACATCCTCGAGTTTAACAAAGTTCACACCGGCCAGCTTCTACATCCGACCCAGAAACCATTGGAGCTGCTGAGACTGTTGATTGAAAAGTCCTCCAGCCCCGGCGAGATGGTTCTCGATCCTTACGCCGGGGTCCTCTCAACAGCAGTAGCTGCGATGGACCTTGAGCGTTCGTTTGTCGCTATTGATAATAGTGAGGAGTTTATACGAAAGGGGGTTGAGAGGA
>MWJR01000178.1 GCA_002127415.1 Calditrichaeota bacterium AABM5.125.24 | reverse complement strand
CGGTTATAGTCCCCTTACCGACGGAGCCGTCACCGACCTTTTCGACGACGGCATGGGCGGCGTTTACAATCATATTCAGTATCACCTGGTTGAGATCACCGGGCAGACAGCTCACCATCGGCAGTTCAGGGTCAAGGTCGGTCTGCATCTCAGCCACATATTTCCATTCGTTCCGGGCCACGGTTATGGTGCTTTCGATGGCCTTGTTGATATTTACCGGTGTCTTCTCCGCCGGGCCGGGATGGGCGAAGTCCTTCATTGCGCGCACGATATCGGCCACCCGGTTCACACCATCCCGGGATTGATTGACCGCCTTGGGTATCTCCTCATAGAGATACCCAAGGTCAGCCTGTTCGGCCAGCTCCTCAATTTCGCGGACGAGATCGGCGGTTTCGACTCCGGATTTGCTGGCCTCGAGTAGCTCTCCATACTTGTTCAGCAGGGTGATGATGTTGCCGAAGGCGTCCTGAAAGAAGTGTATATTGTCCCCGACGAACTGGGTGGGGGTGTTTATCTCGTGGGCGATACCGGCGGCCAGGGTGCCGATCGATTCCATCTTCTGGGCGTGGCGGAGCTGGGTCTCAAGCCCTTTCCTTTTGGTGATGTCGCGCACGATCACCAGGTCAGCGGGGCTGCCCGCATAGGTTGCCTTACCGGTGTTTAACTCGACGTATATTTTCCTGCCGTCCTTGTGCTTCAGGGCCGACTCGTAGATCTGTTCGACCTCCTCGCCGTTCATCTGCCGCTGAAAGCGGTCCTCAACCCGGGTAAGTTCATCGGGGTGGATGTAGTCTGTGAAGGGTGTATCTATGGCTTCTTCGACGGTATAGCCGTTTATTTCAGCCAGGCGCGGGTTTACATATTTGAGCATTCGGTCCTGTATGATGGCGATGCCGTCATTGGCGCGCTCCACCAGGTTGCGGTATTTCTCCTCGCTCTCCCGGAGTTTCTCCTCGGCCTGTTTCCGCTCGGCTATCTCTCCGGTCAATCTTTCGTTGGCCTCCGACAGCTCTGCGGTGCGCTTCTCCACCCGGATCTCCAGCTCGCTGTGAGCCTTCTGGAGCTCCTCCTCAGCCCGCTTTCTCTGGGTGATGTCGGCTGCGATCAGGAGAAGACCGTTTTCCTTAAACTTCACATAATCGATGTTGAACCATCTCTCCTCTTCAGTGCCGAGCAGCCTGATCAACCTGCCCTCGCGTCTGGCTTCCCCTGTATCCATAACCTCCTTTATGGTATTGATAACGACAGGTTCGTCATTGAAGAATTCCTCCAGGTTCAATCCGATGATATCGCCGGCCTTCTCTCCGGAGAGATCGCCTGCAGCCCGATTTGCCTGAACCAGAATGACGGCTCCATCTGATCCTCGTTCCCACAGGTATGAGGCGTTGGGGATGGCCTCGAATGTTCTCCGGAAGGTCTCGGCGCTTTCGGCCAGTTGTGATTGCAGTCTGCGTTTCTCGGCTTCCAGCGCGAAGCGTTCGATGGTGCTGTGCACCGTCTTCGTAAGGGTGCTGACGAATCTGGGGTCGGCCCCCTTGATCAGGTAGTCGGCCACACCCGACTTGAGCATCTCAACCGCCAGTCGTTCGTCTCCCTGACCGGTGACCATGACTATTGGCAGAGACCGGACCTGCTCCCCCAGGGCCTTAACGATCTCACTGCCCTTCATATCCGGGAGTTGGTTGTCGAGCAGCATCAGAGAGATGCCCCCCTTTTCCAGCCTCGGGATGGCATCGCAGCCGCGCTCCAGCACCTCTACGGAAAATCCCTCCCTTTCCAGGATCATACGCTCCAGCTTTGCGACGGACGGTTCATCCTCTACTATCAATATGGTCTGTTTTTCAGTGGGTTCCATTTAGCGATATCCGGTCGATGAATGGTGAAAGGTGAATGATGAGTGAAGGTTAATAATTGCCGATCGATGCTCATAGATAATTGACTGTATGATAGGACGATGAGCCCCGCTGGATAACCTGATGCTGGAAATCGGAGCAGGCTGTATAAAGGCGATCCCACGCTTGCTTTCAGGATAATGTATCAATATAATATATGGTTAGAAGAAATAAAACCTCATCACCTGCCGTTTGGATACCCCGAAAGTGAGTATTCACGCGCTTCAAAGAGGTTTGATTCATTGGTCTTGGGCTGGGATCACTCCGCCAGCCTCCGGTTTGGGACAGCCGCAACCACATCAGGATAAGATAACAGGGCATTGCAGATGGGAATAATATACACTCATCATTCTTCAGGTCAATGCTGTTGACTATAGAACCAGTTTCGAGCGCTTTATGGATTATCCTTGGGCCCCGCTTGCCGGGGCCTTTTTGATTAATAGTTAAGAATTAAGAGTTAAGACTTAAAATTCTGATGGTATTAACCAATTAGTGATTTTATTTTTCTGTAGTCGGGTTTGTCCCAAGCCCGACGGTCGTGGTTGAGACAACCACGACTACAATCAATACTTAGCAAATACTCTCAATATTCTTTGGTAATCTGGAAACATTGGATTGATCGGTGGCAGCAGGAAGCATCATAGAAGTAGAGAACCTTCGAAGGGTCTTTCGTATCGACCGGATGGCTCGGCGTGAGGCAGGGAAGGAGCTGATAGCCCTGGATGATGTATCCCTGAGGGTTCAGCCCGGAGAGATATTCGGCCTGCTGGGTCCGAATGGCGCCGGCAAAACCACCTTGATCCGCATCCTCTGCACGCTGCTGGCACCGACGGCCGGGAGGGCAGCCATCGACGGGCTGGATGTGGTCAAAGATACCGCCAGGGTGCGCCGGTTGATAAATATGGTGTCCGGTGGTGAGACCTGCGGTTACGGCATCCTGACGGCTCGTGAGAACCTGAGACTGTTCACCGAGTTATACGGCATCCCCTGGCGGGTGGCGAGGCCTCGGGTTGAGTATATGCTCAAGGTGGTGGGTCTGGAAAAGAAACAGAGTGTAAGAACCAACAAGCTATCCTCCGGTATGCGCCAGAGGCTGAACTTCGCCCGTGGATTCATCAACCATCCCAGGGTGCTCTTCCTCGACGAGCCTACTATAGGCCTGGATGTCCATTCTGCGCGGCAGGTGAGGAGCTTCATCAAGATGTGGGTGTCCCAACATCGAGACAGCGCCATTCTGCTGACCACTCACTATATGTTTGAAGCCGAGGAGCTGTGTGACCATGTAGCCATCATCGATCAGGGGCGGCTCCAGGCCTGCGACACACCGGCGGAATTGAAGAAGTCAGTTCAGAAACAGACCACACTCGAGCTCACCATATACGGTCTTGAACCTCTGCCTGAAAGCTGGCATACACTGAGCGGGGTGATCAAGCTCGTGGCGCGTCAGGATCACGTGTCTCAGATGACCCATCTGAACGCCGTATGCACCAGCCCGGAGGTAAGTGGTGAACTTATCCGCACGGTCGCCACCGACGGAAGGAGGCTGCTGGACCTGCGCACTGTCCAGCCGACGCTGGAGGATGTCTTCATAAACCTGACCGGACGATCGCTCACCGAAGTTGAGATGTTGCCGGATATAAGTTAAGAGTTAAAAGTTAAGAGTTAAGAATGGAGGATTTAGGAGGGAAAGAGACCGGTGATGGATAAGGTGCGTTACTTTATCCGGGTTGTGATCGCCAGGGCTTACGTTCGAGTGATTGGCGCACAGCGGGAACTGTCCTGGGTGATAGGCGACACCTTGCTTCCTTTTCTCTCGGTTTCAGCCTTTGTTCTGGTCTATAGGGCGATGAAGGCGCCGCCGGAATACACCGGCTTTGTGGTTCTGGGCGGACTGCTGATGACCTTCTGGCTCCATATGATATGGACTATGGCTATGCAGCTGTTCTGGGAGAAGGAGATGGGTAACCTGGCGCGCTACCTGATGACACCACTCTCCCGCCCGGCGCTGCTGTTGGGAATGGCCCTGGGGGGGATAATTATGACCAGCTCGCGGGCTATGATAATCTACCTGGCCAGCCGCCTTGTATTCAATATGAGATTTCAGGTGGATGAGCCGTGGATGGCGGTGGGGATATTTATCGTTACCCTGGCCGCCCTGTATGGTATGGGTATGACCCTGAGCTCGCTGTTCTTCATGGCCGGGAGGGGGGTCCTTTACGGGATGCAGCTGTTTTATGAGCCGGTCTTCTTTCTTGGTGGATTCTACTTCCCGGTGCGGCAGTTGGGGATGATTCTCGCCACAGCCGCAGCCGCCCTGATCCCGACCACCCTGGGGCTGGACGCCCTGAGGCAGACTATGCTCGGCGCATACAGGACCGGGCTCCTGAGGCCCTCGGTGGAGCTGGCCATCCTGACCGCTATGGCAATTATGTTCATCACCATCTCCATCATAGCCGTTCACAGGATGGAGGAGCTCGGACGCCGATACGGTAAGCTGGTCCTGAAGGAGCAGTGAATTGTGAGTGATGAATGGGGAATGGTGATAGATCCCTCATCCGCCGGCCGGCGGATGAGGGATGACATATAAGAAGGTCTTTTCAGCGGTTTCACACCACTCATATTAACCCGTCAAAAAAAACCTGCCTTCCTGCAACTGACGCTGTTACAAGAGGTTACCATCCTTTAATCTGCACTTTAAGAAAAATTCTTTCAAAAATTCAATTTACCTCTTGACAAGACCGATTTACGGTATTACACTGTAGACGTCGACCACTCTATAACCATAGAGTAACTTTATCGAGTGGAGATTCACAGGAGATGCAGTGTCAGTAGTAGATTGGTATTGTCCAGGCTGCAGATATCACGGGATTAACATTACTTTGGTGGTCTTCATCGTTTCTTCGGTCAGTGGAGGTGACCGGCATCACGTATTTTGGGCATTATAGCGGTCTAATTGCACATATATTGCCACACCGAAAAAAAATCACTTTAAAATAAATTACATAATTACAAGAAGATAACGACACCTAAATAGGCTTTCAGAGTAGAAATTTTTCGATGAGTTCATTTTTCTCTTGACAAGACCAATTATGGGTATTATATTACCACCGTCGTTTACTCTACAACCATAGAGTTGATTTACAGGCGGAATAATTATGAATCAGGCTGAACGAAGAGGACCGGTTTACCTTATTAGCGATCTGGCATCCAGGACCGGTCTGTCGATTCACACTATCAACTACTATATCAAGTTAGGGCTAATTCGGGAAGCGGCGCGTGCGGAGCGTTCCGGCTATCGTCTTTTTAATGATGAGACGCTGGCCACTCTGGAGCGAATCATCAATCTGCGCAGGCGCCAGGTCCCGATCCGGGAGATTCTGGCCAGGAAGGAAAATGGAATACTATGAACTGTTGGGGCTGCGGGAGGAGCCGTTCACATCGTCTCCCAACCCGCGCTACCTGTTCAAGTCGAAGGAACATCGGGAGTGTCTGAACCGTCTTGAGATCAGCATCCGGCTCCGCCGCGGCCTGTCGGTGGTGCTGGGGCGTATCGGCACGGGGAAGACCACACTCAGCCGCACCTTACTCCAGATGTTCCAGCAGGAACAGGAACGTTACATCTTCGCTCTGATCCTCGACCCGATCTTTCCATCCGAATACGTGTTTCTGCGTAATCTGATGGACCTGTTTCACATCAAGTCACGGGCCCGGTCGGTGCTCGAGTGCAAGAATGCGCTCGAGACCTTCCTGTTCAAGGGAGGGGTCGAGGAGGGGAAGATCATTGTGCTGGTCATCGACGAGGGGCAGAACCTGACGCCTACCTACCTGGAGGCGTTGCGCAACCTGCTGAACTATGAGACCAACGAATATAAGCTTTTACAGCTGGTCATATTCGCTCAGCTCGATTTCCTGCCCCGTCTGGCACGCAATCCGAACTTTGAGGACCGCATCACCACAAGCTATATGCTTAACCCGTTGAACGAGGCGGATACCAAGGCGATGATCGATTTCCGGCTTCAGCAGGCTGGCTGGGACGGCAAGCGTCCGATCTTCACCGAGGAGTCGTCCCGTGAGATCTACCTGGTGACGCGCGGTTATCCGCGCAGGGTCACCAACCTTTGTCACAACTGCATTATAGAGATGCTGCGAACCGATAAGACCAATGTGGATCCGGAGATGGTTCAGCACGTAGTGTCAACCGAGGTTCCGTTAAGTGGAAGAGAACCAGCGCGAATTAGCAACTAACCGGCTTCTGGAGATCATCCGCAGAGGGCGGGCTGCCAAGCCGTCTGAAGCGGAGGAGAAGCCCGCCCCTCCGAAGGAGAAGAAGAAGCGTCGGGAGGCTGCTCCCCCGGCTGAAGCGGTTCGGGAGCCTTCGGTTCCTCGGGAGGCGGCTCCAGAAGTGAAGCCGGAGGCTGTCAGACCGGCAGAGGCTGGAAGGGGTTTACTGGACAAGGTCATCTCCCGTCCGGTTGAGGTGGCTCCACCTCCACCGGAGGCTGAAGCCCTTCCGGTTTCGCTGCCTGAATCGCTACTGCCGCTGCATAGACGGCTGCTCAAGCGGCTTCTCGCCTACCTGAAGAGACCACCGGCTGTGCCCGAGAAGGCCCCCAAGAAGATCAGCTTGCCCACTCTGAAAGGCAAGGGTAAACGGATCCTGGCCCTCGACATCGGCACCGCTGCGGTCAAACTGATCGAGATGGTGAAACAGGCAGGGACTTTCCGGCTTGTCAGCCTGGAGGTGCGACCCATACCTCCTGCTATGCGGAAGAGAAAGTCGGGCCTGGATGTCCTGCTGGCAAAGACCCTGCGGGAACTGCTTCCCTCGAAGCGGTTGGCGAAGTCAGAGCTCCACGTGGTGTTGCCGGACCAGTCGGCGCAGTTCAGAACCATCGATCTCCCTGTAGTGGCGGCAAAGGAACGGCTCAACGCCATACGGTTTCAGATTAAGAAGGAGCTGCCGTTCCCACTCGAGGTGTGCGACATTAACTATCGCGGCTGGGTCCCGAAGGTCAAGGGTCGTCAGGAGGTTGAGGTTCTGGCGGTTGATAGGCGTGTGCTTGGCAGCCAGCTTGAGTTGCTAAGTGAGGTGGGGCTGCTGCCGGTTCATATCACCTCTACAGCCGCCTCGGCCCGGTTCCTGATCGCGGATTACAGTGGAATTGATACCAAAAAGGGCGCAGTAGCGATAGCCGACATCGGGGCTGCCAAGACTACCGTCACCATTCTTGAAGGGGGTAAGCTGGTTCTATGCCGCACCATCGCCACCGGAGGCGAGGACTTCACCGCCGTCCTTCAGGGGTTGGGGTTAGGGCCCAATGGTGAGGACCTGACCGATATCCAGGCAGAGCAGTATAAGATGGATATCGGTCTGCCTGCCGAGGGGGATTCCACCACGATGCGGATCGCGATCCTGATGCGGCCGGTGGCGGAACGGATCTCGGCCGAGCTCGCGCGGTCGCTCGATTTCTATCGCCGGGGGCGCGGTCACGCTGATCTGAATAAACTGATCCTGGTCGGAGGCGGTGCCTTGATGAAGCGACTGCCTGAGTTTCTGGCCAAACATCTCGGGATTGATGTTGAGGTTGGCGATCCGCTTGCCAGGGTTCAGTCCGATCCCGATATGGACCAGGAGATGAAGAGCCAACTGGTCGATTCAGGACCGACACTGTTGCCGGCATTGGCGGTGGCACTTGACGACGGACGCGAGCTTAATGTCCTTCCCCCCGAAGAGAAGTCGATCATTAAGCTGAGGCGGGCCAAGAGCTACGTCCCACCGGCGGCAGCGGCTCTGATGGTTGTGATGATCGGACTTCACACTATGGCGCTGAAATCCCTCGACAGCTCAGACATACAACACAATTTACTTAAAAGTCAAATTACCGAACTGGATAACTATCGGGCACAGTTCCTCGTCACCAAGGCCGAATTCGATAAGTTCAACGCTGAAATGGCCGGTCGGCGACAGGATTTCGAATCTATCAGGATCGGGGACCCGGAGATAACGAACTATCTCCAGCTGTTGTCTCATCTTGTGCCGTCTAACATATACTTCGACCGGATACGAACCCGGTTTATACCGAAGGGGAAAAAGCCCGAGGCGGCTGAGGAGGAGGGGCAGGGTGCGGATACCACCAGCAGCAGACTGGAGGAATTCAACCGGATAAAGTCCGACCTTACCCTTGAAAACGGTGAGACCAGGCCGGTCAAGAGGCCGGTTTACGGAAGGACGCTTGAACTGAAAGGCCACGTCTATCCTCAGGGGTCGATCACCGACGTGCAGCTGGTTGACTTTGTCTTTGCCCTTGAGAGCTCCGGGTATTTCCGTGAGGTAGCCGTGGACTCCCTGACTACCCTCGATAGCGGCAAGGTTCGGTTCACTATTATTTGCGGGATATAGACGATGGCTCGTGGTAAGAGACGTTCCAGTGCGCGCGAGGAGCTGATGATGGCGGCGGGTATCGTGCTGGCAGCCATACTGGCCTGGTATCTGATGCTGTATCAGCCGGTGTCTGCCAGGACGGCGGAGCTGACTCAATCTATCAGGAACCAGAAGGATTCATTGGCTGCCATTGAGCGCTACAAGCTCCAGGAGACGGCGCTGAAGAAGCGCACCGAGATGCTCAATGATGAGATCGGTGTCTGGGACGCGAGCTTTCCTTCACGCAGCTCCATCGTCTCGCTCGCCAACCAGATTATCCGCTTCAGCCGCAGGTATGGGCTTGAACTGACAGAACTGGAGCCATCACTCTTCGAGCTCTACGCCCTCGAACGCGCCGGAGCGCAGGTGACGGGGCAATACGTGATGCAGTTGCCGCTCAGCTTCAGACTACGTGGACGATACATCAACCTGGGGCGGATGCTCGAAGGGTTGGATGAGCTCCCGTTCAACTTGACTGTGGCTGACATCGATCTGATGCCGATTTCAGGTAAGGAACCGCTGCTGGATGTCAGAATAAGCCTGTTCCTCTATGTGCACGTCTAATCAATTAAAAATTAGAAGTTAAGAATTAAAAGATTCGGAAATGCAATCTCTTAAGAAGAAAGACAAGATAATGCTGGCTCTGATAGGGGCTTCAGTAATTGTATTTGCGGTGATGGACCCTTACTACTTCATCTGGAAGAGTCCGCCCGGCGCTGAAGCGGTTCCACCTCCGGTTCAGTTTATTTCAGCGCCGGTTCCTGGTGTGGTTGTCGGGGGTGTCAGTCCCGCGGGTGGAGCCAGGCCGGCAGCAATGTTGAAGCGTGAGAGGATCCCTCTGGATGGATGGGGTAGCGATCCGTTTGTGCAGCCCCGCCGTCAGTCGAATATGGTGTCCAGGCTCGAAGAGCTGAGACTGGGAGTGATTTCGGTTAAGGGGGGTGACCGATATGCGCTTATAAATTCAAAGGTGGTCAAGGCCGGCGACGATGTGGCTGGCTTTAAGATCGCTCGAATAGATAAAGACCGGGTGATACTGACCTCAGATGGTCAGGACTATCTACTCACTTGGGAGGAGTGAAAGTTGCGGGCGTCAATAAACGCTCTGTTTCTGGGTTGCATAATCTTCGCTTGGAGCAGCACGGTTCGCGCCAGCGATGCGGTTGTTTCGACAGAGGAGATGCTCGACAATATAATAGAGGCTGTCGAGGTTCACGACAGCTCCATCGAGGATCTGCTCCGGCTTCTTGCGGCCCAGAACGAGCTGAATCTCATCATCGGTCCCGACTCAATGGGACAGGTGTCGCTCCGCTTTGCGGAGGTCACCCTGCGGTCGGCCCTGGATGCGATATTACGCGCCAAAGGCTTCCAATACCAGCTTTATAACAACATCCTGCTGGTCAGCAGACCTGATTCCCTGGAGAAGATACGGGGACTGGGGCTCGAGACGGAGGTCTTCCGTCTCAAATACACCGATGCGCGGGACATTAAGTCCACCATAGATACCTCACGGGTGCTCTCGCCATGGGGCTATACCACGATTTACTATCGGGCTGTCAACCTCGAGGCAGCCAAGGCCTCGGGGTTGAAACCGAGTCTGGAGTTTGTGTCGAAGGAGAAGCTCACCCTGGTGGAGCAATTCCGACCGGGGCAGCTCCCCCTGCAGACCCGCTCCGACATCTTGATCATCACCGATAAGCCTCCCATTCTGAAGAAGGTGGCCGCGCTGATTAAGAAGCTCGACCGGCCTTCCAAACAGGTTGCCATCGATGTGCATTTCGTTGAGACCATTCTTAGTGACGACCATCAGCTCGGTATCGATTGGAGGGCTCTGCTCGATGTGGAGGGTGTGTATCAGGGGAAGACCCGATGGATCCTGGGTGAAGCGCCTGGGAGCGGGGCGAGAGAAGGTGGCATAATCGAGTTCGGCTCCCTACCTGATAGCCGCTTCTCGGGGGTTCTCGAGATGATGCTTGAGAACAAGAGATCGAAGATACTCTCGCAGCCACGCATTACCACCATCGAGGACCAGCCGGCCAGCATCACGGTTGGAATAACTACCTGGATCGAGGAACGCACCGGCAGCCTCACCGGCGGTGACCTCCAGATAACCTACCGTGAGCGTCAGGTCCCGATTGAGCTGGTGGTAGTCCCGCATATCATCCACAATGAGCGGATATTGCTGGAACTGAGGCCGCGGGTGGAGGAGATAACCGGATACCAGATGGGAGCGGGCGGTCTGGAGCTGCCGCTCATCTCAACCCGCACCGCTGACAGCCGGGTCAAGGTTAAGAACGGAGAGACCGCGGTTATCGGCGGAATGATCAAGGAGAGGAATATCACCACCGAGAGGCGGGTCTGGCTGCTCAGCTCCATACCGCTCATCGGTAATCTGTTCCGCTTCTCGGGGCAGACTGTCGAGCGCACCGACCTGACCATCTTCATCACCCCCCGGATTATTGGTGGGGAGGAGGCGATCGAGGAGGTCGGGTCTGACGATTCGGATCGGGGATCTAAGACCTCGGATACCGGAGCTGATAAGGCGGCGCCTCGTTCAGTCGGGGGGATTGATATGCGCAAATATTTCCCGCTTTACACCGGCGCCCATTGGGGTTATCTGTGGGCTGAGACTGAGGGCAAGCAGTGGGAGGCCGGTTTGACGGTGACCGAGAAACGAGGGGATATGGTGACTATGGACGAGTCGATACTGTCCGGACCGCACAGCTCGAAGA
This sequence comes from Calditrichaeota bacterium AABM5.125.24, assembly GCA_002127415.1. Classification (GTDB taxonomy): domain Bacteria; phylum Electryoneota; class AABM5-125-24; order Hatepunaeales; family Hatepunaeaceae; genus AABM5-125-24. Next base: position 859 of record MWJR01000178.1, on the reverse strand, counting down.
CCCGCATCGGCTATCTCTGGAGTAAGGGGGGGATGTTCAATACCTTCCGGGTCAGTGAAGCCGGAGATTCACTGGCCTACGCCCCGCCGCGGGTGGTTCTGCCGAGGAAGATGGTTGAAGGTGAACTGTGTGAGAACCGATATGGCTGGGAGGTCTGGGACCGGAAGGGGAAGCGTATTCGCTCCGGTCGGGTCGTCCAGCAGCAGCGGTTAATCGGCCGCTTCACCGTGAACACTGACGTGGGCCGGTTTCAGGAGTGTCTGGCGGTCGAGACCGTATGGTTCAATCCGGGCAAACTGGCGGAGACTACGCGTCGGAAGGTGGTCTGGTATGCGCCGGGGATCGGACCGGTAAAGGTTGAGAACGATATACCTCCCGGTGCGGCTGCGTTGCAGGGTTCACTGTCGGCGCGACTAAATAAGTTAAAAGTTAAGAGTTAAAAGTTAAGAGTTATCATTTAAGAATAGAAATCAAAGTGTTTAGAGATATGGATAAGGTCGGGCTGAAGAGCCTGTGGAGGCGGGCCGGAAGCCTGCTGGTTGCCGTAACAGCCCTGTTGCTGCTCCGGTGTGGAGAGGAGGGGGAATTCAATCCCGCCGCGCCTGAGGTTCGGCTGATCATCTTAACCGAACTTGCTGCCACCCCGAACCTGGTATCAGTCAGTGGGGGCCAGGCCGTCCTATCCGGCCGGGTCATAGATGAAAATGATGATCCTCTGACAGGTGCCGAGGTTTTCTTCGAAGCGAATCTGGGAACCATCACCCCGGAGGATACGACCACCGATGCCGACGGCAGGTTCTCGGTCGATTATCGATCCGGCGATGAGCCGGGCGTCGATACAGTTGCCGTTATAGTTGAG
>MWJR01000137.1 GCA_002127415.1 Calditrichaeota bacterium AABM5.125.24 | reverse complement strand
GCTCCGACCTGTCATTCGGTTACCGATCCCCCCGGCAGCGAACCGGATCGTATGCTCAGGGGCATCCTCCTCAATCCACCCCGCCGGGATTATGACGAGCCGCAACTGCCGTATCTGGCTCATATCCTTGTGTTGCATCAGGCCGAATTCGCCAGTGATAGTTTAGATACCCTGATAGAGGTGAAAACGCTCTACTGGATCGACAGCCTTGCCACCTGGAAGCGGAGAATGGGATACAAGGTATCGATCTGCCCCATCGACTACAGTCAGATGAACTCGGCCGAGATACGCCAGTTGATACGTCAGGAGTATTTCTGGGATGTCGATTGGCCCATCAGTCACCTGATTATAATCGGTGCCGACGTTAAGGATCAGCAGCTTTACTTCCCCACCTACCATCACAATCAGGAGCTGGTTGGGGACCATTTCTTCTCCCTGATGGATGACGAGGACCTGTGGAGTTCCGATATATGTGTGGGGCGTATCGACGTCATTGATAACCAGGAGCTGGCCGGCGCCGTCAACAGATCGGTTCTTTACGAAAGCCAGCCCTATAACGGAGGTGGTGAACAGTGGTTCACCCGAGCCGTGGTCACCGCTGAGGATATTGAGGCTGCGGGGTTCGTAGCCTCGATGGTGCAACTCAGCAGGTGGGTATTTACCCGCTTAATCCAGTATGGTTACACTCAGGTGGATACTTTTTACGGTGACGAAGGCGACGTTGCGCAACCTGTCAGGAGTGTTCTGGAAGAAGGTCGCGGTCTGGTGGTGAGCCGGGGCTGGGTTTACGGCTGCTACACTGTTGGGGGAGCAGCGCGGGTCGGCCGCCAGAATCCGTTTATGATAGCCATCACCTGCCAATCCCACAATCGTCAGGTCGAGTTCTTCCGTTCATCCCGAGTCACGGAAATAAACGGCTCTATCGCTTCGCTGATTATGACCTGGAATACCCACACCAAGGGTAACAACAGCGTCCTGGGGTGGTGTGTCCGCGCCATCCGCTACCGGAATATGCACCAGCCGGGATGGATCCAACTCCTCTCTAAACATCATATGTATGACGATCTTCATTATGAGAGGGCATTGGTGGAGGGGGAGATCATCCCCACCCTGGCAATCTACCGCCTGATGGGTGATCCGAGCGTCAATGTGTTCACCACAAGGCCGATAGGACTCGAGGTTGAACGTCCCGCCTTCCTGAGCACAAGCTCGACGGGGATCAACGTCCGTGTAACCTCCGATGGCGAAGCGGTGCCTGATGCGGTGGTTTGCATCTGGCAGGAGGATGGGATTCATCTGATCAGCTACCCCGGCGAGGATGGTTGGGCACGGTTCACCTTCGAACCCGGCGAACTGGAAGAGGATACACTGGCTCTGACCGTTACCAGATACAACGCCTACCCATATCTTGCGGATATTGTCGTGACCGGTATAGAGGGGTCTATTGCTCTGGAAGATATCGAGTTCGACGATGAAGACGGTCTGTTCGGCAACGGCGACACCATCCGAACCACACTGACCCTTCGAAACAACGGTGATGCTGCAGTTAACGATGTGGCGGCCGAGCTGTTCACGGAGGATCCGTGGGTCTCCTTCTCGACTGAAACTCTCGATGTCGGCGACATCCCGGCCGGTGATTGCGTCTCAGTCGGGTTCGACCTCAGCCTCCACCGCGCCAGCCGGGCCGGGCGGATTGTGAGGATTGACGTTGCAGTTTCCGCAGGGGATGAGGAGTGGAGCCACGCCTTTAACATTGTGACTTCAGGCCATATTATCGACATAAGACAGTTGAACCTCGGTGAGGGCGAGCTCGTCGACCGCGACAGCACCGTGACGTTCATACCAGAACTTCGCAACCAGGGTGACCTCCCGACACCGAGTATGACGGCAACCCTGGTCAGCCTGGATGAAACAAAGGCGCAGGTGATAGACACGACCGCCAGTTACAGCGCCCTCGATCCATTTGGTGGAGTCGGCAGTCCGACCAGCGGTGCACTCAGGGCTCATATCGATGAGTGGGCGATCCCCGGCGATAGCGTCCGTTTCCAGATATTGTTGGTTGCACAGGATGTCGAAGATGGCTTTCGCGATACCCTCAGCTTTGCCCGGATGATCGGCGCCCCCGCTGAGAGTGACCCGCTTGGACCCGACGAATACGGCTATATCTGCTTCGATTCCGGCGATGAGGATTGGGAGAAGGGACCGGAGTATCGCTGGCGGGAGATCAATCCCGATGCGGAGGATTCGGAGTTCGAGGGCACCAGACTTGAGCTGGGCGACATCGGTGAGGACTATGACAGCTCCCTGGTCGTTCCGCTTGACTTCGCCTTTCGGTATTACGGCCAGGACTTCGACACAATCGTCGTCAACTCCAACGGCTGGATAGCCTTCGGAGTCGAGCAGTCGATGTTCGTACATTTCCGGAACTGGCCGATACCCGGCATCCAGGGTCCCGACGCCCAGGTGGCGGTCTTCTGGCAGGACCTTATCAACCCGAACCCCGATTTCCGGGGGGTCTTCTACCACTATGTAGAGGATGAGCAGATTTTCATCGTCGAGTGGTCCCGGATGCAGGTCCGCGAAGGTCCTTCTGAGGACCTTCTCGAGTGTCAGGTCATACTCTACAACCCGCTTCGCTACCCCACCTCAACCGGTGACGGGGATATCAAGCTGCAGTATAAGCATGTGGTCATCCACGAGGGTCACAGCGCCGACACCAAATACTTCACCATCGGCATAAAGAATCTGGACAACACCGGAGGGCTGCAGTATGCCTATTGGAACCAGTATACGGATGCCTGCCTGCCCCTTGATGATGAGATGGCGATCCTGTTCACGGTTGACGTTGTTACCCGGATGGGGACTTTAACCGGACGGGTTGTTGACGCTGCCAGTCCTGATCGGGGACTGGACAGTGTGGATGTGAGGTCGAGCCGCGGCCCTATGGCTGTTACTGACGCTGAAGGTAACTACAATATGCAGATCGCAGCCGGGAACGATGTTATTACCTTCTCCAGATATGGCTACAATACCGAGTCTATAGCTGTTCATATCAGGGCGGATACCACAACCAGCCTCGATCTGGAGATGACCAACCCCGAGCTGGAGGTCTCCACTGAACCGATCACCTTTGAGGCGCAGCCCGGTTTCGGTGGGGAGGCTTTGTTGCAGGTGAGAAACGGCGGCAACGGGCCACTCGAATTCCGGCTGTCCCGTCGCTACCGGGACGGCTCCGAAACCGAATACGCGGAAACCTGGAATGTCGGCATTTCGGATATTGTGGACGCCCCTTATATCTATGGCTGTCAATTTATCGGTGACTCGCTGTTCGTCAGCGGCACCATCGATCGCTATGAAACCGATGATAATTATATATATGTAATTGACCGGGAAGGGGGCGAGCTGCGCCGGTTCCTGCAGTCTTCTTACGAAGGGGTAGGCTTCCACGATCTGGCCTGGGACGGCGAATACCTTTACGGCGGCGAGAGATCTCAAATCTTTGTCTTCGAGCCGGATGGGGACCTGGTGCATGAGATCGATGTTCCTCCTGCAATTGATCTCCCGGACCCGACGGCGCTGGCCTGGAATGGTGAATCGCAGACCCTGTTTATAGCCAACCCCTCCACCGATATCTTCGAGATGAGGATAGACGGTGATGAGGGCGAGATAGTGGGCAGGTTCGACATCCATCTGCCCGGTCAGGCGCTGCGTATCCTGGGTCTGGCCTGGAACCCCCACGATGAAGATGGTATGCCCCTTTATATAATGGATTGGCCCAGGGATGATGAACACGGGATGCGTCTGGTTAAGGCCAATCCGGTCACGGAAGAGGCCCGCTTCGTGGCGAATCTGGCTCGGTCACGATGGGATGACGGCAAGGGATTGACCATTGGCTACGATTGGGAGAGGAACGTCACAAGCCTGGCATCGATAGCGGATATCGGGGAGGATGACACTCTCAGGGTTTATGAGATCGGACCTGACTGTCGCTTCGTCAGCTTTACCCCCGTTACGGGCGCAGTGCCTGCAGACGGCGTCCTGGGCGTGCATCTGATCTTCGACGGCACTGGACTTTATCACGGGGAGACATACGAACTGGGGCTCCTGCTCCAACACAACGCCGCAGCCCCGCCTGCGCTTATACCGGTCATATTTGATATAGATTCAACCTCAGGGGTAGATGATGGGGACGAAGTGCCGCTCGAGTTCGGTCTCGATGAGGCCTATCCGAATCCGTTTAACGCCGCAACTCACCTCAGATTCACGCTGGACAGGCCCGGCTTAGCCAGGCTGGCCGTTTACGACCTGAGCGGACGGCTGGTGAGGCTCCTGGTGGAGGATGAGCTGTCCGCCGGGCGACATCAGGTGCTCTTCGAGCCCCGGAATCTGGCGACCGGTATCTACTTTTACCGCCTCGAATCAGCTGACCGATCTGTTGTCCAGCGGATGCTGCTGCTGCGCTAAGACCGGGCTTCAGATTTTATAGCCCAGCGCCCAGAGCCCAGCGCTCAGCGCCCAAAGCCCAGCGCCCAAAGACCCTTGTCCGGCTTGACAGGTGTAGTTGTTATCGTTATATTTTCTGGGCCGGACACTCCTGTCCGGCTAAAATGGTAGGCCCGACACTCCTGTCGGGCAAATGCGCGGCAAGAGTGTCCGAACTACTTAAGTGATGGGTAGGTCGGACAGTTGTCCGACCCTCCTTTACATGAAACCTCCCGATATTAAACGCCGCATGTGTGCCGCTCGCGGCAGTCGATTGGGGGCATTAGCTCAGTTGGGAGAGCGCTTGAATGGCATTCAAGAGGTCAGCGGTTCGACCCCGCTATGCTCCACAACTTAGGCACTTAGGCACTCAAGGACTCAATTTCGGGGTTCTTTTGCAGCTTCTGATAACATTTGTCCTGTTAATTGTATTCGTCGCGCTATACTTCGTGGCGAGAAGACAGCGTCGTGGATATATCAGACGCCGTAAACGTATCCTCACCCGGTATCGCCAGGGGATAGAGCCGGAGGATGCAGGACAGAATAAACCATCAGTTAAGTAGGGTGGGACTCCCCAGCTTTCGCTGGGGCAGGCCGCACCCGCTATTATTAAAAGTTGCTCATTGTAGTCAGGGTTGTCCTCAACCCCGACAGTCGGGTCACAAGACAAGCCCGACTACATCGTCTATCTTTCATCAATCTGCGAGAGTAACTCAGCGGTAGAGTATCACGTTGCCAACGTGAAGGTCGCGGGTTCAAATCCCGTCTCTCGCTCAAATAATCCCGAAGCGGCGGGATAGAGCAAATTAATGTCTGATTCATTAAGTGCAGGTTGTTTTTTCCGCCGAGCCGGGTTCTCAACCCGGCCGGAATAGAATCAACTAAAGGAGTTCCCGTGTCCAATCAGACCAGAAATCGCGTCGCGGAGCTGAAGCGACCATCGTCGGACTTCCCGCGCAGATATGTTCCACAGGAGGTGGATTTCTCTCTGTGGGAGGATATTGAACCACTCTTCGAAAGGCTTCTCGACCGTCCGTTGAACGACTGTGAGACCGTGGAGAAATGGCTGCTCGATCTAAGTGAGCTCAGTTCGGTGGTGTCCGAGGAGGGTTCGCGGCGCTATATCGCTATGACCTGCGCCACCGACGACACAGAGGCGGAGAAGGCGTATCTTCATTTCATCGAGAATATTGAACCGAAGATGAAGCCTGTTTCCCACCAGCTTGACGTCAAGTTGCTCGATTGTCCCCATACAGCCGAGCTCGATCATGACCGATACCGGGTGCTGCTGCGTAATTGTCGAAACGCTGTCGAGCTGTTCAGGGCGGAGAACGTCCCTCTCGAGACCGAGCTCGATATACTATCCCAGCAGTATCAGAAGATAATGGGTGGGATGACTGTTCAGTTCCAGGGACAGGAGCGGACCCTCCAGCAGATGGGGGTATTCCTGCAGGAGAACGACCGTTCGCTGCGGAACGATGCCTGGCAGGTCAGCACCGATCGGCGCCTCCAGGAGACCGAGCGATTTGATGACATCTACGATAAGATGCTGGAGTTGCGTGCAAAGACTGCTGAAAATGCCGGTTTTAAAGATTTCCGCGATTACCAGTTCCGTCGCTACAACCGGTTCGACTACACACCGGAAGACTGCATCAACTTCCATCAGGCGGTAGAGAAGTATGTTGTGCCGGTGACGAAGCAGTCAACCGAGAAGCGCCGCAAGGCGTTGGCAGTGGAAACCATCCGTCCCTGGGATACCGCCTGCGACCGGTATGGGAGAACCCCCTTGAGGCCGTTTGAAGCTACGGACAAGCTCGCGGGCGGCTGCCGGGAGATCTTCACCCGCATCGATCCCTGGTTGGGTGAACAGTTTCAGAGGATGATCGACCTGGGGCTCCTTGACCTGGACAGCAGGAAGGGGAAAGCGCCCGGCGGCTACCAGTCGAGTCTCTCAGAGGTGCGGCTGCCGTTTATCTTTATGAATGCAGTCGGCATCAATCGCGACCTCTACACCCTGCTGCACGAAGGGGGACACGCCTTCCACCAGTTCGCGGTCTCGGGCGAACCATTGCTGGCATACAGGCACGCGCCGATGGAGTTCAGCGAGGTGGCTTCGATGAGTATGGAGAAGCTCGGGGCACAGCACCTCGAGGTGTTCTACGACAGGGGCGAGGCCTCCAGAGCCCGCTATGATGCGTTTGAAGGCGATATAGCGCTCCTGTCCTGGATTGCTATTATAGATGCCTTCCAGCACTGGATCTACACCCATCCGGGGCACAGCCGCGAGGAGCGCTCTGCACAGTTCGTGGGACTGATGGAACGCTTTGGATCCGGGGTTGACTGGACCTCGTGCGAGGAGGCAATGCGCTACCGCTGGCAGGCTCAGCTACACATCTTCGGATACCCGTTCTACTATATTGAATACGGTATCGCCCAGCTCGGAGCCCTGCAGGTCTGGCGCAACTCGCGCCGAGACCTGCCCGGTGCAATCGAGGCTTACAAGGCGGCGCTGAAGCTGGGAGGTTCCCGGACGCTGCCGGAGCTGTTCGAAGCCGCTGAAACCGAGTTCGACTTCACCGAAAGGACCATACAGCCGCTGACGGCCGAGGTTCAGGAGGAGATCGAGCGGCAGGCGGCGATGGAGAGTAAATAGCACTCTTTAGCTGTAGTCCGGCCTGTCTCAGGCCAGATTGTCGGGGTTGACTCAACCCCGACTACAATTCATTCAACAATAACACTCATCTGCAAATTGGTGCTTGGAGTCGGAGTGCCGTCATCACGAAGGTTCGTGGTGACGGCACTTTCATTGTGAGATTAAGTGAGGCGGGACTCCGCCTGCCCCTGCGGAAGCAGGGGTGCCCGCTTATCCCGCCCTTGGAAGAGTGAAAGTGTAAAAGTGTAAAGGTGGTGTTCATCATTCATTGTTCATCAATCATTATTTTTGTATAATTGATACAGGTTGCTTAAGTTCAGGAGTTCCCACTGTTACGGCGCATAATCTCATATCTGCTGCTGCTGCTGGTGGTGGCCGGGACTCACCGCTTCTACGTGAGAGCGTTGGCCGGACCGGAACCAAAACCCGACCTCGACACCCCTTCGCCAGCCCTGGGACGGGCGGTTGCCACTGCCGTCCACCAGGCGGTGACAGACCCTTACTTCGCCCCCATTGAGAAGCTGGCACGCTATCTGGCGGAAAACCCTGACCGAGATGAGGTCTCGGTCGATCAGTTGACCAAGTGGGCGCCCTCGGGCCGGCTGCCGACCTGCTTTATATGGAGCGCCCGAAGCGGTGAGCTGCAGATCGACCAGCCCGCTTCACCGTGGGTGCTGGAAATGGTGGTTGAGCGTCTGCGGCAGGGTCTCATCCAGCCAAATCCGCGGGGATTGCTATACATCAACACCTTCCAGGTCGAAGGGGAGAGGTTCTGGCTGGGGTTCATCAGGGTTCCGGTCAGGTCAGACGAGCCGCGCCAGATGGCCGGTGTCTTCTTCAGCATTGACAGGTATCTGTCCGAATATGTCCCCCTGCTTATCGACGAACTCACGGGCCGCTCCCGCTTTCCAATAGTGCCGTTTCAGCGCGACGACCCGCCCATACACGGCGAGCGGGATGGGGACATCTGCATCCGCATCCTCGACGCCCAGGGTGGTATATACCTCCAGCACGGCCGGACCTTCGACCCGGCCAGGATGATATATTCCGAGTCGCGCTGGTATCCGAACCCTATCGTCTGTCTGCAGGAGGGATGGGACCTGCAGGTCTTCAGCGCCAACGCCGTTCCACCACAGGACGGTTCCGCCCGGCGAAGAACTGCAAATATCGCCCTCGTAGCAGCGCTGGTTCTGGTTACCGTCTTCTACTGGTGGGGTGCATCTCGAAGTGTAGCATAGCGCCTTGTGCGCGTTATCTGTTTATAGACTTATAATCAACAATTGACAATCGAAAAACTCATCCGGATCAGATGAACGAACTATCAGGGTTGGCCAGAGCGGTTCTCGCCGGGATAACGCCCTATGAGCCGGGCAAGCCGATTGCAGAGGTTCAGCGGGAATACGGGCTGACCGATGTGGTCAAGCTTGCCTCAAACGAAAACCCGCTCGGACCGTCACCTATGGCTGTGGAGGCTGTCAGGGCTGCGCTAGGCCGACTGAACCGCTACCCCGATGCCGGTGGATACTATCTCAAGGAGAAGCTGGCAGGGTGGTTCAAGCTTCCCTCATCGATGGTTGTGTTGGGGAATGGATCCGCCGAGCTGGTCGAACTGGTGACCGAAGCCTTCGTCGAGGTGGGGGATGAGGCGGTTATCGGCCGGCAGGCGTTTTTCAAATACTGTATAGCCGTGCAGATAATGAACGGGGTCGTGGTCTGGGCGCAGATGCCCGAACTGACATATGACGCCGAGGCGATACTGGCTAGGGTCACCTCCAAGACTAAAGTCCTCTTCATCGCCAACCCAAACAACCCGACCGGAACCCTGATGGAGCGGGAGCAGGTCGACTACCTGATGGCCCGGCTGCCCGAACATATTGTGGCGGTCTTCGATGAGGCCTACTGGGACTACCGTGACCCTGAACGTTACCCTGATATCCTGGAGTTCGTTATGGAGGGTCGCAATGTGGTGGTTCTGCGAACCTTCTCCAAGTCCTACGGCCTGGCCGGACTGCGTATCGGTTATGCCTTGACCACGGAGCCTATTGCACAGGCTTTGAACCGGGTGAGGGAAGCCTTTAACACCAACCTGATCGGGCAGATCGCCGCCACCGCCGCCCTCGACGATGAGGCCTTCCTGCGTGAGGTTATCCGGCTCAACGCTGAGGGGAAGCGCTATTTTTACCGCGAACTGGAGCGCCTGGGGTTGGAATACGCCCCCACTGACGCCAATTTTGTTCTGATCAGACTGCCGCTGCCGGGCCGCGAGTTCTTTGGCAAGCTGCTGAGACGTGGAGTGATAGTGAGGCCGGTGGACGGCTACGGGCTGCCGGAATACGTTCGTGTGACCATAGGACTGCCCGCTGAGAATGAGCGCTTCTTCGGTGAACTAGAGGGGATACTGCGGGAGGAGGGGCATATTTAGGACGAGCGGAGCCCAGCGTCTTTCAGTCTGCCGTATTGACCGAGCTCAGGGTTGACAGGGCAGCAGGGTGTTGTATATTGACAGGGGCGTTCCGGGCGACCCAATTCATTGAAATCTACGGATCTGCCAAATCACAAGGAGGTTATCTTATGTCCGCACAGATGCAGACTGGTTCCGGTATCAACTTCGACGCCTGGGATATGCAGGAGTTTGACTGGACCGGCAAGTCGTTCTATTTCATCCCTATAATCAATCTGTTCTATCGACCCATCGGCCTGGGCAGCAAACTTGAATTGCTGAACCGCGAGGTGAGGCAGGGTGGCTATAAGATTGCAAGTAATATGATACTGATACAGTATTGTCCCTTTAAGGGCCGGGCTATGATCGAGGTTGAGAAGCAGGATAAATACGACGCCCAGGTACTCACCCTTGAAACCAATGCAACCGTTGACACGATGGTCTTCAGGGGCACTTACAGCCAGTGGGGAAAGGGGATCAAGAGACTGACCGAGCGGGTTGCGGCAAAGCGGGGGTTGGCGCCGAGGGAGCTCTACTATATGTATGTAGTCGGTTGGGAACCGGGCGCCTACAGAACCATCCTGTTCGCCTTGACATGATAATGATATTGCAGATACTGCCAGGATAATAGATATGGACGATAAGGTTCGTGATATGGTTGACCGGATCCGCTGGCTTGGGCATGCAAGTTTCAAGCTGATGGGATCCAGGATGGTCTATATCGATCCGTGGAAGCTGCCGGAAGGGGAGGGGGGCGACGGCGACCTGGTGCTGGTGACCCACGACCACTACGACCACTGTTCACCCTCGGACATCAAGCGGGCTCTGGGGAAGGATGGTGTGGTGATGGCGGCCGAGTGCTGCCGCGGGAAGTTCCCCGACGCTGATCGCTACACCCTCCCCTGGATGCTGCACAACAACGTTGGCGGGCTTAAGGTTTATGCCACGGCATCCTACAACATAAACAAGCAATTCCATCTGAGTGAATATGGTCACGTTGGCTATGTTATCGAGCTCGATGGAGTCTGGATCTATCACTCGGGTGACTGCGATGCCTTCCCGCATATGCGGGATATCAGTTGCGATATCGCGCTGCTACCGGTTTCAGGCGTCTATGTGATGGATCCGGCTGAGGCGGTCGATGCCTGTCTGATGCTGCGACCTCAGGTGGCCATCCCGATGCACTGGGGGGACCCGGATGTGGTCGGAACCAGGGACGACGCCGAGCGGTTCGCCGAACTGGCGCCCTGTGAGGTGGTCATACTGGAGTCCGCCCGATGAACCGGGAAAAGGGTAAGACTGGCAGTTTTCCTCGTCGGGTGAAGGTCGACGCTGCTGAGGTGGATAGGATAGCTGACCTGGCCCGGCTCGACATCGATCAGGAGCATAAGGCCCGGACCGCCGAAGATCTCGGGCGGATCGTGGAATATATAGGGCAACTCGAGGAGCTCGATACCGAGGGGGTTGAGCCGCTGCATCATGTCCTCGACCTGCGCAATGTGTTGCGGGACGATGAACCACGCTCTTCGCTGCCCGTCGAGAAGGCTATGATGAACGCCCCGGCCAGGAAGGGGGATTTCTTCCTGGTGCCGAAGGTGATAGAGGGAAAGGATGAAGGATGAGGGCGGAAGGATGAAACTGGAAGGCGGAGATTCATCCCTCATCCCTCATCCCTCATCCCTTGTCATTGGCGTCATCCCCGCCCGCTATGCATCGACCCGTTTTCCGGGCAAGCTTCTGGCTGACCTGAGGGGCAAGCCGGTGCTGCAATGGACCTGGGAGTCTGCTAAAAGGGCGAAGAATCTCGACCGGCTGGTCATCGCTGCTGCGGATGAACGGATAGCCGAAGCCGCGCGAAAGTTCACCTGCGGGGAGCGCCGAGCTACGAATGATGACGGGGAGCGCCGAGCTACGAATGATGACGGGGAGCGCCGAGCTACGAATGATGACGGGGAGCGCCGACTTCAGTCGGCGATATCTTCGGATGCTCATTCACCGGTCCACCCGGAAGTGATCGAGGTCTTCGACGACTGCCCCTCCGGCAGCGACCGGGTTTGGCGAGCATATGAGAAGTTGTGGAATGTGGAATGCGGAATGCAGAATGGAAAACAATCCGCAATCCGCAATCCGCAATCCGAAATTATTGTTAACATCCAGGGCGACGAGCCGCTGCTGGAACCGGGAACTATTGACAAAGTGGTCGAACGGCTTCTATCCGACCCCGAGGCCGGTGTCGCCACGCCGGTGACCCCCATCAGAACTGAGGAGGAGTTTAACGAACCCTCGGTGGTAAAGGTAGTGCTGGACAAAACCGGTAGGGCGCTCTATTTTTCCCGTGTGCCCATCCCACACGGTTGGGCTCAAAATTCCGCAATCCGCAATCCGCAATCCGCAATCGCTTATCGGCACATCGGTCTCTACGCTTATAGGAGGGAGGTGCTGAAGGATTTCAACGGGTGGCCCCAGTGTCAGCTTGAGAGGGTCGAGCGGCTGGAACAGCTCAGACTCTTGAACAATGGGGTGAGAGTGGTGACGGTTGTGGTCGAGTCGGCGGGTGGGGGGGTGGATAGGAAGGGGGATTTGGAGAAGATGAGGGGGATGAGTGATTGAGTTACAACGAACTTATCCGGCTGCTGGAAGAGAATGGCTTCAGATTAAAGTCCGAGAAGGGATCGGTTCGGATCTATACCAAGGAAGGCTGGCCAAATCCGGTCCGGGTTGACTATCACGGTTCCAAGGAGATAGCCACAGGGACATTGAATTGGATACTGAAGGCAGCCGGAATCAAAGGAGGCAGAAGGTGATCGAACTTAAATACTCACTCGTGATAGAAGCAACTGAGGATCCAAGCTACTTTTGTTTCTATTCTCCAGACTTGCCCGGCTTCACCGGAGTTGGCAACTCTGTGGAAGACTGCATCTATAAGGCTAAGTGGGGGATGACAGAGTTTCTGGAAGAGATAATTGAACTCGGGCAGACCCCGCCAACGCCGAATCCGGATGCGACCATCGTCATACGCAACGCCCGGAAGGAGGAGACGGTAGCGTGAGCGGCGAGAGGCTGGTGGTCGGAGCGGTGGATATGGAGGAGGATTTGGGAAGGGTGAGGGAACTTTTGCATGAATGAAAGTGAAGCACTTTGGCATGGCGGGTTTATTGGGTGGTTCTTCAGTCTATTGACTATGATGCTGATCGCTGCATACAGGTGGTTTTTAGGAAGACCGAACTTCAAAATCCAGGAGGAGAGATTATTACCTATTCTGCCGCGTGGGACAGGTTCCAGTTTCATTACAGGCTCCATTTCACTGAGGAATGTGAGTCACTCATTAGGCAACTTTGAATTGAAACTGATCCATAATGGAAGAGAAACGCGCCCGGTGCCCTTTGAGGCGAAGTGTGAGGATATAAGAAGAGACAACAGGATATTGATTCATTTAGATATTGATAACTCAAAGATCACGCGAACTTGTGATTCAATGGGATTGTGGAATAATAGCGTTGATGTCTTCTCCAGGCAGCCTTTCACTGTAGCACCAAGAACTTTGCTCTCCGGATGGGCAATCTTCTATCTGGGTGAGGACATTAGAGATGTCTCCGAAATCAAGCTGGTGATGAGGCATGTGGAATCAGGCAAGACCGATGATAAGATCATTCAATTAACTGAGTCAGGTGGATGAAATGAGGTTGCCTAACGATGTCATCCGTTCTTTTTCCCGCCGCTGGAAGATTACCGAACTCGCCCTCTTCGGCTCAGCTCTCCGTGATGACTTTGGTCCTGACAGCGACGTTGACGTCCTGGTGGACTTTGAGCCGGATGCCCGGTGGACTCTGTTTGATTTTATGAATATGCGGGAGGAGTTGGAGAAAATCTTCGGTCGCAAAGTTGACCTGCTGACAAGACGCGCTGTTGAGATGAGTCTCAATCAGCGGCGGAAGAAAGCGATACTTTCAACAGCACGGGTTATCTATGGAGCGTGATCTCACGTATATGGAGGACATTCTGATCGCCGCAAGGCTGGCTCTTCAATACTTGGGCAACAAGACCTTGGAGCAATTTCTTGAAGATGGTCAATGTCAGGATGCCGTTGTTCGTAGGATTGAGATTATGGGAGAAGCAGTAAGGCGAATCAGCGACAAAGTGAAGAGGCGATTTCCGAAAGTGCCTTGGGATGAATTCCGCAGGATGCGAAATGAGATGATTCACGAGTATGAGGAAGTGGATTTCTATTTCCTATATGATTTTATCCATGCCAATTTTCCAATCTGGATACCTGAGTTGGAGAAGATTCTTTCCGAGAATTAAAAGAAACAGTCGCGAATAATCATCGGATTATCTTTGACCCGCAACCTTAAAACACGCACCAAATTCATCTTCTTCACCGGCGGGGTGGTGTCGTCGCTGGGGAAGGGTATTGCCGCAGCTTCGCTGGGGATGCTCTTTATTTTGGAACCATAAATTGAGGGTGAAGATCATGCAAAACGACACCTTGAATCTGATAGAAGAACAGCTGCAACGGCTTCCCGCTGACAAACTAGAGACCGTCTTGGATTTCGTGACATATCTTACCGAACGATTGCGTTCCTCAGAGTCCTTTCAAACCATGGTCGCATCAGAACAGGTTCTTGGGAAGGATTGGGAGAGCCCTGAAGAGGACAACGCCTGGGCTCACTTATGAAGGGGGATGTTGTCGTAGTTCCATTTCCCTTTTCGGACTTGAGTCGTTCAAAGCGTCGCCCTGCCCTCGTCTTGGTTGAATTGACCGGCGAGGACGTAATCCTGTGTCAAATAACGAGTCGGGATGTCAAGGATGAGTATGCCGTTTCAATAACTGATGGTGACTTTACCATTGGAGGTTTGCGTCAGAAAAGCAATGTGCGACCCAATCGTTTGTTTACCGCGCACTCAGGCATAATCCTTTATAGAGCCGGCACTCTCGCTCGTTCCAAGCTGGAGGAGGTCGTGGCCCGCGTGGTTCAGATTATTCGATCATAATTCATATCCATAGGTGTTTATTAGCCTGAACAATCCACTTATTTATTGAAATTGTAGGTAAATCACTTGCCACGTAGCACTAAAAGTCGCACCAAATTCATCTTCTTCACCGGCGGGGTGGTGTCGTCGCTGGGGAAGGGGATAGCCGCAGCGTCGCTGGGGATGCTGCTGAAGGAGCGAGGCTTCCGGGTGACCATAATGAAGCTCGACCCCTACATCAACGTCGATCCCGGCACGATGAGCCCCTTCCAGCACGGTGAGGTTTACGTAACCGACGACGGCGCCGAGACCGACCTCGACCTGGGGCACTACGAGCGCTTCCTCGACATCTCGATGGGACGGCTCAACAACGCCACCACCGGACAGATATACGAGACTGTCATCGCACGTGAACGCACCGGCGACTACCTCGGCGGCACCGTCCAGGTCATTCCCCACATCACCGATGAGATTAAACGGCGCATCAGCGCGGTTGCCAAGTCAGGAAAAGGGTGGGACATTGTGCTGGCAGAGATCGGTGGGACGGTGGGTGACATCGAAGGTCAGCCGTTCCTGGAGGCCCTCCGACAGATGGGGCTCGAACTCGGTTCTCGCAACGTCGCCTACATCCATCTGACCCTGGTGCCGTTTATCGCCACTTCGGGTGAGATCAAGACCAAGCCCACCCAGCACTCGGTCAAAGAGCTGCGCGAGATCGGCATCCAGCCGGACGTCCTCCTCTGCCGAACCCAGCACCGGCTTACCCAGGAACTGAAGCGAAAGATCGGGATGTTCTGTTCGGTTCACCACAATGCGGTGATCGAAGCCATCGATGTGGACAGCATCTACGAGGTGCCGCTAAACCTCGAAAAGGAAGGGCTCACCGACATCATCCTCCGTCGTTTTAATCTGAAATGCAGCCGGCCGGACCTGCGGATCTGGCGGGAGACCCTGGATCGAATGCGCAAACCCTCTCACCA
The DNA here is from genome assembly GCA_002127415.1 of Calditrichaeota bacterium AABM5.125.24. Taxonomy (GTDB): domain Bacteria; phylum Electryoneota; class AABM5-125-24; order Hatepunaeales; family Hatepunaeaceae; genus AABM5-125-24. Next base: position 9,929 of record MWJR01000137.1, on the reverse strand, counting down.
CGTCAAGATAGCTGTCTGCGGCAAATATACCGTGCTCCACGACGCCTACAAGAGCATAATGGAAGCCTTCGTGCATGCCGGCATTGAGAATGATGCTGGGGTAGAGCTTAAGTGGGTAGATTCTGAAAAGGTGACCGACGAGAACGCCGGTCAGATGCTAAAAGGGGTATCGGGACTCCTCATCCCCGGAGGGTTCGGCGACCGTGGAATAGAGGGGAAGATTTCGGCGATCCGTTATGTGCGCGAACAGGGGATACCGTTCTTCGGTATCTGTCTGGGGCTTCACTGTGCTGTCATAGAGTTCGCACGGCATGTGATCGGGCTGAAGGGCGCCGACTCCAGCGAATTCAACCCCCGCACCAGACATCCGGTCATAGATCTGCTGCCGGAACAGAAGAAGCTGCGTAAGAAGGGTGGAACGATGCGCCTGGGGGCTCAGCCGTGCCACATACAGCCGGGGTCTCTGGCATATAAAATCTACGGCAGGGAGCTGATCAACGAGCGGCACCGGCACCGCTACGAGTTCAACAACCTGTATCGGGAACGGTTCGAGGAGGCCGGGATGCGGTTCGGGGGACTCTCACCGGATCATAAGCTGGTCGAGATGATCGAGATGCCGGACCATCCCTGGTTCATAGGCGGACAGTTCCACCCGGAGCTGAAGAGCCGGTTCACCAAGTCGCATCCGCTGTTCCGGGAGTTCGTCCGCGCCGCGCTGGATTATCAGGCCAGGATGTCAGAGCCGGATCAGCAGGTGGCATAACGGTTGCAGACGCTGCACCTGAAGCGGGACCGACACTCCCGCATCCTCGGCGGGCACCTGTGGGCTTTCGCGGGGGAGATATCCGAAGATCTGAAACAACTCCGGCCGGGGGAAGCGGTGGCTCTCTGTGAGGCGAGAGGGAGGCTGTTAGGGCGGGGTTACATCAACCCCCATTCGCTCATTGCAGTCAGACTACTGACCAGAGGAGACGAAGAGTGGGACGATGGGTTGTTCCAGCGACGCATCGAACTGGCTTACCGTTACCGCACCAGGGTTTGCCCCAATTGGGCCGCATACCGCCTGATTTACGCTGAAAGCGACGGCCTGCCCGGGTTGGTGGTGGACCGCTACGGCGATCACCTGGTCATTCAGTCGCTGACAGTCGGGATCGAAATCCGGTTGAAAGAAATAACCGATGCGCTCACTGAAACTGTCCAGCCGGAGAGCATCTTTCTCAAGGGGAAGGGGCACTTCAGGCGTCTTGAAAATCTGCCGGAAGAGGACCGCCAGCTCTACGGTTCGACCCCTGAACGGATAGTCTTTCAGGAAGATGGAGCCAACTTTACCGCTCGACCAAAGGAGGGACAGAAGAGCGGCTTCTATCTCGATCAGCGCACCAACCGGCATATGCTGAAGGGATTGATCGAGGGGAAGCGGGTGCTGGATCTGTTCAGCTACACCGGTGCCTGGGGGACGGGAGCCCTGCTGGAGGGCGCGTCCGAGGCGGTGATGGTGGAGAGCTCGGCGCGGGCCGTCCAGTGGGGGATGGAGGATGCGGCGCTTAACGGGGTGTCGGGTCGCAGCCTTTTCATCAAGGCTGACGTGGGGGAATTCCTGAGCGATGCCCACAGTCGCGGCGATAGGTTCGACGTGGTGGTGCTCGACCCGCCCTCGATGATACCTTCCAGGTCTGCGCTGAAGAAGGGCACGTCTGCATACCTTTCGCTCAACCGGGCGGCTCTGCGCGTTGTGGCGGAAGGTGGGTATCTGGTGAGTTGCTCCTGCTCGCACCTGATGAGCCGCGAGCAACATCTTGCGGTTATCGGCGAGGCAGCGGTAAAGGAGGGAAGGCGGATCAGGCTTGTTCAGGCCGGAGGTCATCCGCCGGATCATCCAATTCTTCCTGGACATCCCGAGACCGAGTATCTGAAGTGCTGGGTGTTGGCTGTAGCATAGCGCCTTGTGTGCGTCATATGTTAGCGAACTTGAAGTGGGGTGTAGCTATGAAAAAATGCTTTATATTACTATCGATTGGGTTTCTTCTGAACGCAATGACGCTTCACGCCCAGCCCGATTCGCTCTGGTCGCGAACATTCGGGGGAGAAGAAAGGGATTATTGTCGTTCTCTTATCCAGACGACGGATGGGGGGTTCGTCCTGGCAGGCTTCACCGAGTCTTTCGGCGCGGGCAGAGGTAACTTCTGGATGATCAAGACCGGTCCGGACCCGGTATCCGCGCCACCTGAACCCTTCATCCCTCATCCTTCATCCTTCATCCTTTTGGAGGCTTATCCCAACCCGTTCAACGCGGTGTTGAACCTCGGATTTCAGGTGGCGAGGCGCGGGGAGGTGAAATTAGAGGTAATGGATATTACCGGTAGAAGGGTAGCCGGTCTGTTCGGCGGGCTTGTCCATCCTGGTGAGCAGCGGCTGATCTGGAACGCGGCGGGGATACCGGCAGGAGGTTATTGGGTGCGGTTGACTGATGCGCAAGGTGCATGGGAGATAAAGGCGGTATCACTCGTCAAATGAGAGTATAAAGTGAACAACCCCCCCCTACCCCCCCCTTCAATAGAAGGGGGGGTAAGCGGTAAATCCCCTTCAATAGAAGGGGGGGTAAGCGGTAAATCCCCTTCAATAGAAGGGGGGGTAAGCGGTAAATCCCCTTCAATAGAAGTTCAATAGAAGGGGGGGTAAGCGGTAAATCCCCTTCAATAGAAGGGGGGGTAAGCGGTAAATCCCCTTCAATAGAAGAGGGGGAAAACAGCAATTCCCCTTCACCAGAAGGGAGGGAAAAGAAGGCACGACTCCTTCTTGCCTACCATCCACTGTTTCTCGCCCACGACACCGGCCCCGGTCATCCGGAGCACCCTGAGCGGGTCGAGGCAGTGATGGAGGCGGTCAGGAAGGCGTCGTGGCACGAGAATGTTGATTTCATCGAGCCGCGCGAAGCAACGCCCGACGAGGTGGAACTTGTTCACGATCCGAAGTATGTGGATGCCATCCGGCGGTTGTGCGAAGCCGGGGGTGAGTTCCTGCCGACGATGGAGTGCAGCGTCGGCCCTGAGTCCTACCCCGCAGCGCTCCGGGCCGCAGGCGCAGGGTTGACCCTGGCTGATGCTATATTGAGACCCCCCCCTACCCCCCCCTGCAATAGCAGGGGGGGAAAAAGGTGGAGTATCGGCTTTGCCCCGACCCGGCCGCCGGGTCATCACGCCGTCCACGACCGCCCGATGGGCTTCTGTATGTTCAACAACATCGCCATTCTGGCAAGATACCTCCTGACCCGTCACAATCTGACGCGCATTGGGATATTAGATTTCGACGTTCATCACGGCAACGGCACCGAAGCCGCCTTCTGGCGCGATCCCCGGGTGCTGTTCTGCAGCCTCCACCGCGACAACTTCTACCCCTATAACAGGGGGCGCCGCGCCGACAGGGGTGAAGGAGATGGAGAGGGATTCACCCTCAACGTTCCGCTGCCGGCCGGGAGTGGCGATGATGACTATCTGAAGGCCATTGACCGCTATGCTATACCGGCATTCGAGGATTTCGATCCCCAGATGGTCCTGGTATCGGCCGGGTTTGACACCCACTGGAACGACCCACTGGGCGGGATGAGGGTTACCGGAGCCGGATATGCCAGCATCGCCGAGCGGGTTCTGAAGATAGCATCCGGCAGCGCTGAAGGGAGGATAATCACGTTGCTGGAGGGGGGTTACAGCCTCTCCGGTCTGGCGGAAGGCGTCACCAGCTACCTGGGCCGGCTGCTCGAGGGCTGAGATGGACGCCGTCAGGCTGAAGAATATGCGGTTCTTCGCCCATCACGGGTGCAGCGATGAGGAGGCGGAGAAGGGCGGACGGTTCGAAGTTGACGTGGAACTGACCGGTGACTTCAGCATAGCAGGGCATTCGGACGACCTCAAGGATGCCTGCGACTTCGACCGAATCTACATGGAGGTGTCCGAAGCGGTGACGGGAACCCGCTTTCGCCTGATCGAAGCCCTGGCCGAGGAGATATGCCGACGGTTGTTGAAGTCTTACCCTGAGATGCAGGTGAGGGTGGTGGTTCGCAAACCGCATCCGCCGGTGAAGGGGGTTCTGGACAGCGCCGAGGTGGAGATCGCGCGAGGCCCCCTGCAGGATGGACGGGACTCCGCTGGATGACTGGTCGGACACTCGCCAGGGTTTACCTCTCGCTGGGTTCAAATGTGGGGTTGAGGTGGGAGCGGCTGTGTGCCGGTATCGATGCCCTGAAAGGGATGCCCGGCACAGAGGAGCTCGCTGTAAGCCGGATCTACCGGACGGAGCCGTGGGGGATGGTGGAACAACCGCCGTTCCTGAACTGTGTGGTTGAGCTGGAGACCGACCTCGAACCCGAAGAGCTCCTTGAGCGACTGCAGGCGATTGAACAGTCGGCGGGTCGAAGCCGGGGTGGTGTCAGGTGGGGACCGCGTGAGCTTGACATCGACATCTTGATATATGGAGACAGGTTAGTCAATACCGATTATCTTGTGATTCCTCACCCGCGCCTGATCGAGAGGCGGTTTGTTCTGTTGCCGCTTTGTGAACTGGCGCCGGAGCTGGAGGTTCCTGGGCTGGGGCTGACCGTTGAACAGGCGCTGGAACACTGCGGCGACCAGGGGGAGGTTATCCTGTATCGGCATGGAGGTGAAGGGTGAGCCTGCCGGCGGGAACTCATATTGCGGTTGACGGCCCCATCGGGGCCGGAACCACCTCGCTGGCACGCATCCTGTCCGACGAGTTCGACACCAGACTGGAGCTGGAAGATCCCACCGCCAACCCTTTCCTGCCAGATTTCTACCGGGATCCGCGTCGCTTCGCCCTTCAGACCCAGCTCTCCTTCCTCCTGTTCCGCCATCGCCAGCAGGCCAGTCTGCGCCAGCTTAGCCTGTTCCACCGAACGGTGGTCACCGACTATATATTCGAGAAGGACTTCATCTTCGCACACATGAACCTCGACGAACGGGAGCTCGATCTATACAACCGGGTGGCTGGTATCCTGGTCAAGGATGTGCCCAACCCCGATATGGTGGTGTATCTGCAGTCCTCCCCGGGACGGCTGCTGACCAATATCCGGGTGAGGGATATCGAATACGAACGGCTGCTCGAGCTGGATTACCTGCGCCAGTTGTGCGAGGCTTACAGCCGATTTTTCTTCCAGTGGGACAGGTCACCGCTGCTGATAGTCAATGCCAGTCGCATCGATTTCGTCAATAATGTGGACCACCGCCGGCAGCTTCTGAAGATGGTTGCAGCAATGCCGGTGGGGACCACCTTTTTTAACCCGGAGGCTTGACATGGGTCGTCTGATAGGCATAGTATTAGTATTCTATATCGGGTTATATGCTGTCCGGTTGCTGCTGCGATTGTTTGGAGGTTCACAGCACCGAACCAGGGTTCAGCATTCCGAAGCGTCGGGACAACCGAAGGTCGCCTGGAACAAGGATGATATCGAAGACGCCGATTTCGAAGAGATTGAATAATGTGGAGGCACCTGACACCACAACAGAACCGTAGCTTAGCCCCTTGTGGGCGTAGGCTGTAACGGTAGACCGGACACTCCTGTCGGGCAAATGCGCGGCAAGAGTGCCGCACCTACTTGCTTAAATATAGGAAGACAACCAATGCGCAAGATTATCGAAACACAGAATGCACCGGCGGCCATCGGGGCTTACAGCCAGGGGGTTATCCACGATGGCAGGCTCATCTTCACCGCAGGGCAGTTGGGTATCGATCCGGCAACGGGCGAGCTGGTGTCCGGAGGTGCCGGTTCTCAGGCCGACAGGGCTATGAGGAACATCAAGGCCATACTCGATGCCGGAAACTCCTCGCTCGACCGGGTTCTGAAGGTCACCATCTATCTGGCGGATATCAAGGACTTCGCCGAGGTCAACGAGGTTTATGCGGGCTTCTTCAGCGGGGAGCCACCGGCGCGATCGGCATTTCAGGTGGCAGCTCTCCCCAAGGGTGGATTGGTGGAGATAGAGTGCATAGCCGAAACAATGTAGGGGCGCACGGTTTCCGCCGAGCCGGGCTTGTAACCCGGCCGGAATACACGCGCACAAGGCGCTGGACTACTTTTACCTTTTTCCTTTTTACTTTATCCACCATCGCTGCGAGTCCGGCAGTTATGAATGCCGCGCATTTGCCTGCAGAGCAGGTAGGTGCGGCACTCTTGCCGCGCATTTGCCCGACAGGAGTGTCGGGTTTACCAGGACGGAGTAGGGTGGGTGTAGCGCAAGCGAAACCCACCACGCATAATGATGGGTTTCGTTTCACTTCACCCATCCTACTGACTCGGACACTCTTGCCCGAGCATGACCGGACAGGAGTGTCCGGTCTACCATTTTGCCCATCCCCGACCGGGGCCGCCGTCCGGTCGCTTGTCTTTCCGGGATGGGGACAGGCCTATGTCCGTAAGCCGATGAAGGCCGTCATATTAGGCGGCATAGAACAGGTCTTCATCTATTCGGTTTACAGGCAGCACAGGCTTTACCGCTACCATTCAGGCCGTAATGATGATGAGACATCGGAGTTCTATCGCAACGAACGCAACCGGTTGACCTGGTATCTGGCTGCATCGATCGTCCTGTCGGTGATGGACGCATACGTCGATGCACACCTTTATCGGTTTGACGTTTCTGAGGATCTGACCGCAACGTCAGGACGGAGGGGGCTCTTCGGCACCGGTGTTGTCCTTAATGTCTTCTGGAGACCGCAATGATTGATCGTGAATCGGCGTTTGAGTTAGTCAAGCAACACGTTCCCCAGCGCAACCTGGTCAGCCATATGCTGGCTGTAGAGGCGGTGATGCGCTCCCTGGCACGCCGCCTGGGCGAGGACGAGGAGCTGTGGGGTCTGACAGGTCTGCTGCACGACCTCGACTATGCCGTCACCGAGAAGGACCCGGACCGTCACAGCCTTGTCACATGCGAGTTGCTGAAGGATTCGCTGCCGGATGAGGCGCTGCACGCCATCCAGGCTCACGCGGAACAGGTGCCAATCGCGGGCCGGTTCGACAGCGCCATCTACTGCGCCGACCCGGTTACGGGGCTGATAGTGGCCGCAGCCCTGATGCACCCTTCGAAAAAGCTTAGGGAGGTGGATCCGCAATTCCTTGGAAGGCGGTTCAGGGAGAAGCGCTTCGCCGCAGGGGCCGACCGGGAGCAGATAGCGACCTGCAGCCGGTTGGACATCGAGCTCGACGAATTCCTGACCCTGGCGCTGGAGGCGATGCAGGGGATTTCGGAGGAGTTGGGACTTTAATACCGATGTGTCTCTAATTTGTGTCAACGGGGTTTAAACCCATGTCACAACAGTGTTTAATGACAATTATTAAAGTGCTGTCGGGTGCCATCACCCGACAGCTTATATAAGTGTCAGGTGGGGCACCTGACACCACAATAATCCGGTGGACCCGACACTCCTGTCGGGCAAATGCGCGGCAAGAGTGCCGCACCTACTTGCTCTGCAGCTCGGACAGGAGTCCTTAGCCACTTGAATATCGAAGCGTTGGGGTGACACCACGCTTTAAGAAGAGATGAATAAGCAACTGACCGAAATAGACCACGTTCGTCCCAACTGCGGGGTGATCGGCGTCTGGGGCCGTCCGGAGGCGTCAACCCTGGCTTATCTGGGGCTCTATGCCCTGCAGCACCGGGGTCAGGAGTCTGCGGGGATAGTCTCCTCAGACGGTTCAAAGCTTTATCATCACGCCAGGATGGGGCTGGTTGCGGATGTGTTTCGAAGCCGGGAAATTCTCGACCGCCTGCCAGGTTCGATGGCCATCGGTCATAACCGGTATTCCACCACGGGAAAGTCCACCCCTGACAACGTCCAGCCGCTGCTGGTCGAAGATCGAACCGGGCCCATCGCCATCTCCCACAACGGAAACCTGGTCAACTATACGCCGCTGCGCAAGTTTCTGGAGGAGGAGGGTTCACTGTTCCAGACCTCAAGTGACAGCGAGCTTATCCTGCAGCTCCTGGCCCGTTCACACGGCAAAACCCTGTCCGACCGGCTGGTCGAGGCTCTGAAGATGGTTCGGGGTGCCTATTCCCTGGTCCTGCTGACCGCCAGGCAGATGATTGTGTTGCGTGACCCACATGGCTTCCGGCCACTCTGTCTCGGGAAGTTCAATGGCGGCACGGTGGTAGCGTCGGAATCCTGCGCCCTCGACCTGCTTGAAGCCGAGTATGTCCGCGATATCGAACCCGGCGAGATACTGGTTATCGATGAAAGCGGCCTGAACAGTATCAAGTTTGCCTCATCATCGCACAAGGCGCACTGTATCTTCGAGTTCGTCTACTTCTCCAGGCCGGACAGCCGCGTCTTCGGCGACAACGTGGACAAAACCCGGCGCAAGCTGGGACACAGCCTGGCCCGGGCTCATCCCGCCCTGGATGCCGACTATATAATCTCGGTGCCGGACTCATCAAATACAGCCGCCCTCGGCTTCGCTCACGAGTCCGGCAAGCCGTTCGAGATAGCCCTGATCCGCAATCACTACGTCGGACGCACCTTCATTGAGCCGGAGCAGCCTATGCGGGACTTCGGCGTTAAGATAAAGTTCAACCCGGTGGTGGGTGTGTTGAAGGGAAAGCGGGTGGTGGTGGTGGAGGATTCCATCGTCCGCGGCACCACCTTGAAGAAGCTGGTGCGTCTGGTTCGCAAGGCCGGGGTCCGGGAGGTTCACGTCAGGGTCAGCTCGCCGCCCATCAGGAATCCCTGTTTCTATGGTATGAACTTTCCTACCCGCAGCGAGCTGATGGCGGCGTGGCATTCGGTCGAGGAGATCCGCGAATTCATCGAGGCGGACAGTCTCGAATACCTGACCCCGGAGGAGCTGCTGGCGGCGGTGCCGCATCAGGACTGCCAGGGTTACTGCACCGCCTGTTTTACAGGTAATTATCCTGTTCCAATCGACGATGAGGACGGTCCGGTCAGGTTCGATTGGTAGGCCCGACACTCCCCAGCTTTCGCTGGGGCAGGCCTGTCGGGCAAATGCGCGGCAAGAGTGCCGCACCTACCACTCCTGTCCGGTCATGCTCGGACAAGAGTGTCCGAGCCACCAGGAGGAGGAGGCACTGCGGTGAGATTGTTTGACTCACTGTTTGTGCTGCGGCCGACCCTTATGTTTCCCCTCCTGACGATGATCCTGGTCGGTTATCATATCGCGCCGGTGAAGATGACTCTCGGCTGGCAGCGTTGGGCACTGCTGACTGTGGCCTTCTGCGCTCTGTTTGGCCTGGGCTACCTGTTGAACCAGCTACGCGACCGGGTGAGTGACCGTCATAACGGTAAGTTGTTCCTGATAGATAGCGAGGCGCTCAGCCGTCGGCATCTGAGGCTCGAGGCGGTGCTGCTGACGGTCTGCGCGCCTTTGGCACTTATTGCAGCCGGTTTCGGGCATATTGTCCTCTGGGCGGCAGTTATGTTCCTGGTCGGTGGGATACTATACAATTACTCACCTCTGGCTCTGCAGGATAAACCGTGGGGTGGTATTCTGGCAGGGCTGGTCGGTGGATGGCTCCTGCTCCGGGTGGGAGGCGCATTGGCGGGTGAACCGGGTTCGTGGTGGAGGGAAGCCCCCTATATTATCGCTTTTACCTCGGCCTGCCTGTTGACGACACTGCCGGACCGGGAGGGGGATCTATACACCGGCAAGATGACCTTTGCGGTTGTCTATGGAGCGCGCGCCACAATTACCTTCGCTCTGACCGGATTTCTTCTGGCGGCGTTGTGGGGCATCCTGGGTAGGGATTGGGTTATAGCCCTGCCGGCCGCGGCTTCATTCCCCATTCTTCTGATCGGGCGGCGTCTGAGCTCAGTTCCGCTGGCAGTTAAGGCTAACAAGGTTGCCATCTTCGCACTGTCTTTGATGGTGGGGCTGTTCTATCCTCTCTATCTCGCGGTGATTGTGC
>MWJR01000187.1 GCA_002127415.1 Calditrichaeota bacterium AABM5.125.24 | reverse complement strand
CCAGGAATAATTGAGATGGGGTAGTCGCGGTTGTCCTCAACCGTGACACAGTCGGGGCTGAGACAGCCCCGACTACAATATCCTTATACGGTTTTTTTCGAGCATCATTATAAAAGGAAAATCGCTTCGGATAACCCGGATCTTTTAGACTGGCGCCGGAGCTGCTGGATCCCGTAAATATATCGGAGGTTACGTTGGCTCTCTACATCAACGAAGATTGCATTAACTGCGGTGCCTGCGAACCGGAATGTCCCACAGAATCTATCAGCGAGGGGGAAGAGATCTATGTCATTGATCCCGAGACCTGCGTTGAATGCGAAGGACACTACGACGAGCCGCGCTGCATAGAGGTCTGTCCGGTTGAATGCATCTTCAAGCTTGAGTAGCTTTCTTTCAAGCTGACAGGAGCGGGACCTCCAGGGCCCGCTCCTGTGCCAGGTTCAAGGTCGGGTCCTGCACGCCCGACCTTAATTATATCCGGTTCAACAAAGAAGCCGTCCCGAAGTTTCAGGACGGCTTCTTTGCGCAACCCGCAGATGGTTTCGTTTGCTAAGGCAGCAATATAAGCCTGGTGCTCTCTATTCCGTGGGTCGTCTCAAGCTGGATGATATACTCCCCTGCCGGATGGCCTGATGCCTGCCACAGGATATGGTAGGGATCAGCGGTCATCATCCCTGACCAGAGGGTCTGCAGCTTCCGTCCGTGCAGATCGAACAGCACCAGTTTCCCCATTCCGGGTAAAGGAGGCGAGAAGGTCAGTGTTGCGGTCTGGTTGAACGGGTTGGGATAAGCGGCGAGGAGCTGATATTCGGCGGCTGGGGGAATATCAGCTGCGCTGTTCGCGATAGTATCCTGTTCGAACCAGTATCGTCCGATATCACATATGGTGTGGTCAGGGTCGCGCGGGGATCCGGGGTCACCGGTGTCAATGCAGGGGGATTTTGTGTGGTCCTCGATAGGGTAGTTGACCCAGGTCAGTTGGTAGTCAGCAAACTCGGGGTTATCATCTTCACTCTCGAACAGCGGGTCGTTGTGAATGTCGGTGTAGCCTTCCCATCCCCCCTGGTAGTTTTCGTGGTGTCTGAAGAAGTTGTTGAACCCGCTCCCGGAATTGATATGTCCGGAGGGTGCAGTCAGTCCGATGCTGTTGAAATTCCCGAGAATGATATTGTTGGTAAGTGTGACCCTGGATCCCAGGTCTATCAATAGACCGATAGGTGTATAGATGGAGGGGCCAATCAGGATCACGTTGTTGTTGGTGAGATCGATCCCGGTCGCGTCACTGATCTCCATTCCCCTCATTACCCTGTTCGACTTGGTGCGGATGATGTTCCTGGTGATGCTCAGCGAATTCAACTCTGTGGCATAGATTCCGATGGCCCGGTAGTTGGAACTGACCTCAATCCAGTTTCCGCTGATGGTGGGGGAACTCCCTTCCCTGATATAGATGCCATAGGCTTCGCTGTTGTTGTTGGCAACGCACTGGATCCGGTCATTATCTATGATGTTGGGGCTTGATTCGTCGTGCAGGCTGATGGCCTTGAGGCTGGCGCGGGGATTATAGTTCTCCCTGACGATGATCAGCGGATTATTGACGATCTCAGGAGAGGAATTGACACAGTTTATCCCAACATTGCGGGCGTCAATGGTGTCGCCTTGAACAAACACGAAGCTGTTAATGCAGTCTAATCCGGTCCATGCGTTGACGATATTGCAGTTGATGATGGAAGAGAGGGCATTGCACTCGATAAAGGTGATACCCCACCAGGGGATGGAGAGCTCGGTGGTCATCAGGATCCGGCCCCCATCGAAATCGCCCCCTTCGGCACTGAGCAGGCCGCGGACTTCGAAGGTGTAGTTCCCCAGGAAGAATACCTCTACCCCCGGCATGATATAGAGCTCACGGGTTTCGGGAACTTCAATATCACCGATAACATAGTAAGGGGAGGTATCCCACACACCCCACACGACACCTTGAACGTAACTGTTCTTTCCGAATGCATAGGGGGTGATAGTGACCCAGCCGAACGTTACTAATGCGAGAATTACAAGGGTCTTACATGAGGATTTGCCTGAAAACCCACTGTCATAAAACACTTTAGCCTACCGCATTTTGATGGATGTAGGTTGAAATCCAACCTCTGCACAGTCGTTATTCCGGCAACTGCCGGTTTGCGCTACCCAAGCAGGTCATAAATCATATTGTGCAGACATAAGCGACTAACGGGGGATCTTAAAGCGGTGAGGGCGGTTCTTAACCGTTCTGTCGCGGTTTGGCGGATAAGCTGGTGTCGGGGGTGAGCGGGGCAGGGGAACGATCGGTGAGCAGTCCGGCAGCAATTGTATGGTGCCTTCACACCCGACAGAGCCGTTGTTAAATACTCTCCACCAACTGCAAATATACATCAATTACAATCGAATGTCAAGGCTAAACCCACATTATTCCACTTTCAGGGCCTGTCTGTGCATTTCTTGCAGCAGGCGTGCAATCTCAGCAGACTGAATGCCTTAAGCCTGAAGAGTGGGGTATAAGCGCCTGAGTGCCTGAGTGAATTGATGGTAGGGGCGCGATCCCTGCTCCTGTCCCTGCGAAAGCAGGGATTCGCAGGGACAGGCTTGTCGCGCCAGCATCCCACTTGAGATCTTACCTGCCGGTAGGTATTCCCACCAGGCCTTGTGGGATGCTGTGGGTGATTCTGACCAGTGTTGGCACGCCCGGTCGGGCTTTTCCCGTGGGGATATGGATTCTGAGGTAATTATCGCTGACGGCATGGATCCAGCCTGAGCTATTGGGCTGTTCCGGGATTACTATCCGACTGAGCCCTGTCTGCGAGGCGGCGAATTCCGTTCGTTTCCGGCGGCCGATCTCAATCAGGCGGGCTACACGCTGTTTCACCACCCGCTCGGGGACAGGTTTCGGGAATCTCTCCGCCGGGGTGCCGGGACGAGGCGAGAAGCTGAACGGGTGCAGGTAGCTGATCGGAAGGTTGTTTAATACCTTGACCAGGCGGTCATACTCGACCTGAGTCTCGCCGGGGAATCCAGCGATGATGTCCACCCCTATGGCGATGTCAGGACGACGGCGCCTGGCTTCAACCAGCAGGGCCAGGGCGCCGTCAATTGGCGGGCGTCCCATCCTGGCCAGCACTGCGGGGTGGGTGTGCTGGAGAGGGATATGCAGGTGCGGGCAGACACCCTCTGCAGCGATGACCAGGTTGATAAGCTCATCATTCAGCTCCCAAGGCTCGATTGAGCCGAGCCGGATCCGGAGCAGGCCGGGGATTTCAGTTAGATTCCGAACCAGGTCCGCCAGGTGCGTGCCCGCCTGCAGATCGCTTCCCCAGGCGCCGATTCTGACCCCGGTGAGGACGATCTCGGAGCCCCCCTCCTTCACCAGGTGCCTGGCTGCTGATAGAACCTCGTCCTCAGGCACACTCCTTTGTTCACCACGCAGTCGGGGGATGATGCAGTAGGTGCAGTTGTGGTTGCAGCCGTCCTGTATCTTCAGCAGAGGTCGTGTGCGCCCGAGGCTGCTGCCGGTTGAGGATGGTCTGAGTTGCGATGGGTTGTTGTTGACGGCAACGATGGGGTGACCTTCAGTCTTCCCCTTCCACCAGTCCGCCTTGAAGCGGTCAGAAGTGCCGAGGACGTAGTTCACGCCGGGTATCTGCGCCAGCATCTCCGGATCGAGCTGGGCCAGGCAGCCGGCAGCGACCAGCACAGCATCGGGGTAGAGGCGAGCCATTCTGGCTATGGTGTGCCGTGACTTGGCGGCGGCTTTGCGGGTTACGGCGCAGGTATTAATGAAGACCAGGTCTGGACGGGGCTTGTCACCGCCGGTCGGACGTGCGATCCCTCGGGCGGCGAGCAGCTCTGAGATCTGGGCGGTTTCGGACTGATTGAGTTTGCAGCCGTGGGTGTGATAGACCGCCTTCAACATTCGGCTCTCGGCATTCGGCGTTCGACATTCCCTGTTGTGTCAAACGTCCCGTTTTACAGCACTTCCTGTAACCTTGCCGTCGGACGGGACGAGTTCTTTGAAAGATTCATATATAGCAGATTTATGGCTCTGCGAAAGCGAGAATAGCGAGAAATCGATTACTTAAATATCTTTCAGCACGATCCGGCGTTTGCCGGATCGGCTGCTACGCGAGAATTTCAAAGAACTTGGGACGTTTGACAGCGCCTATACTGAGCGCTGTCTGGCAGGGGTTGTCTCTACACGGTCTTCGAATCCTCTTCAGAGCCGGCCTTGTCACCTGTGTCGGATCCTGTTGCAGTTGCTTTGGTTGCAGGTTGGGTCTTTTTCTTTTGAGGTTTGGCTTTAGCTGTCCCGGGAGACTTGGTGGCTTTCCTGGCCGGAGCTTTCTTTTCGGGCTTGACCTCCGCCACTTCTGCGGCGGGCTGGGCATCTTCAGCCGGTTCAGCCACGGTTTCGACTTGAGGTTCTGGCGCAATGCCTTGCGCCCCTACATCTGGTTCGAGCGGTTCGGCCTCAGCTTCGACTTGAGGTTCGGGCGCAATGCCTTGCGTCCCTGCATCGGTTTCGAGCGGTTCGGGCTCAGTCTTTTCGGGCTCGGCTTCGGGTTCGGCAGCGGGGGGCTCATCTGGCCTCGGGCCTCGGGCCTCGGGCTCCAGACTACCAGCCACCGGTGCCTTTGCTGCAACATCCTCAGCCTCTGCCTCCACTTTTTCTTCCAAAGGCGACAGACTACCGGCCACCGGTGCTTCGGTAGCGGCAACCTTTTCCTGAACTTCAGGCTTGGGGCTCTGGGCTGCAGGGGGTATGGCGAGGGCTTCCTCGGCTGGCGGTTTCTTAGCTTCCTCGCTCCGCATTATGTCGCCGATGGTGGTCGTGGCCTCTTTGGTGGTCTGGCGATAGGCGCGAAATGTGGCTCTATCCTTGGTCCGCTCGGTCGCGCTGTGCGACAGGACGATCCTGTGGTTGGTCTTGTCAAACTCGATGACCTCCAGCTCCAGGTTGTCCCCATCTTTGATGTTCTTTTTGTTCTCACCTGCCAGCGATCGCCCGAGCTGCGAATTGGGGATGAACCCTTCCACCCCGAGCGGAAGCATCACCACCACCCCCTTTTCGAGCACCCTTATGACCGAGCCTTCGGTTTTGGAGCGGATCTGGTATTCCTTCTCGAAGCTGTCCCAGGGGTCGGGTTCCAGCTGCTTATATCCGAGGGCGATGCGTCGTTCATTTAGGTCGAAGTTCAGGATGACGATCTCGATCTCTTCCCCTTTCTTGACCACCTCACCCGGGTGTCTGACCTTGCGGGTCCAGGAGAGATCCGAGATATGTATCAACCCGTCGATCCCCTGTTCGAGTTCGACGAAGGCTCCGAACGGAACCAGGTCACGGACGAGCCCCTTATGCTTTGTGCCGGGGATATACTTGTCCACGAGCTTCTCCCAGGGGTCTTCCTCACACTGCTTCATTCCCAGCGATATCTTGCGGTTCTCGCGGTCGACGTTCAGGATCACTATATCGATCTCGTCCGCCACCGAGACCATCTGAGACGGGTGCTTAATATGCTGGGTCCAGGACATCTCCGAGATGTGCACCAATCCCTCGACCCCCGGTTCAAGCTCGATGAAGGCGCCGTATTTGACGATGGAAACCACCTTCCCCTTGACCTTCATATTGATGGGATATCTCTGTTCGATCTCGTCCCAGTGCTGTTCCTGGAGCTGCTTCAGTCCGAGGCTGATCCGCTGGCGTTCCTTGTCGTAGTGCAGCACCTTGACCTTGATCTTCTCGTCGAGCTTGACCACATCCGAGGGGTGTGACACGCGTCCCCAGGATAGGTCGGTGATATGGAGAAGCCCGTCCACACCGCCGAGGTCCACGAAGACCCCGAAGTCGGTGATGTTCTTGACGACCCCCTCCACCACCTGCCCCTCTTCGAGTTCGGAGAGCACCTTGGTCCTGATCTCTCGCAGGCTCTCCTCCACCAGCACCTTATGGGAGATCACCACATTCTTACGGGCATTGTTGACCTTGATGATGCGAAAGTCCATAGTTGCGCCGACAAGTGCGTCGAAGTCCCGCACCGGATGGACGTCGATCTGAGAGCCGGGCAGGAAGGCTTCGATGCCGAACAGGTCAACGACCATTCCGCCCTTGATGCGTCTGATGATGGGCGCTTCGACCATCTCACCGGTTCTATACAGTTCGTTTATGTTCTCCCAGACCCGGGTGAACTCGGCCTTCTTTTTCGAGAGCGCCAGGGTGCCTTCGGCGTTCTCAATGCTGTCAATGAAGATCTCGACCTCATCACCGACCTTCAATTCTCTAATGTTATCGAACTCCTCTACCGGGATGTTACCTTCAGACTTGAAGCCGATGTCAACCGCCACCTCGTTTTCGGTGATGGAGACAATCTTGCCCATCACGAGCTGGCTGGTGTTGAAGGTCTTCATAGTTTCATCGTAGCGGGCTTCCAAGGCGGCGCGCTCCTCGGGGGAATATTCGTCCTTCTTGGTGACCTCGTCGGCATCGAGCACCGTCTCCTCGTATGGGGTTACAGTCTCGGCTTCAGTCTGGAACAGCGGCTCGGAGGGGCCGGTTTCAGGAGCAGGACTGATCTCCGGCTGCTGTTCGGTTGTTTTGGACTCAACGGGCTGGTCTTCAGTCTGCTGGTTGTTGGTTGATGGTTTTTCCTGGTTCATCTTTCCTTCGAGTTAGGTTTCTCACTGCAGCGATCTGCGGTGAGGTTAGGTTAATCAACCACCGGAATCGCCACCGGTGGAACGACTGCATTCTGGCGCTTATACCAGATAGAAGATAAGGATTGGCCTGTTACACAGGTGAAGGCTCGATCGTTCTTAACGTCAGCGTTTATCGAGCAAATTTCGTGCCTGCAGACCTTGTTCAGGGTGTTGCAGGCGGTTCCACACCGCCGGTCTCGGCGATGCGGCACATCACAGCCGAGGCTACAGCCCGGTATCCCTCTCGACCTTCGGCATCCCTCAGCCCGAGCTCTTCGACGGTGAACGGCCGTCCGAAGCGGACCCGTAGCCTTCTTCTCCATAACTGACGCCGGATCCGGACGCTGCCGCTTATGAAGGCTGGAACTATGGGCACCCGATGTTTCAGAGCCAGCATACCGACCCCGGCTCTGGGTGGATGCAGTTTATCGTCCAGGAAACGGGTTCCCTCCGGGAAAATGATGATGCCGTAACCCGCGCTGAGAGCCTGTCCTAACTGGACCAGAACCTTCCGGTCGTAGCCGGTGCGGGCTACCGGGATGGCGTTATGGTAACGGACTATCGGCCCCAGGATCAGGTTGCTGAAGAGCTCGCGCTTGGCAGCGTAGAAGAGCTCACGCGGGCAGATGCTGCCCACGATGGGCGGGTCGAACCACGACTTATGGCTTGAAGCCAGGATAAACGGTCCCGACAGCGGTATGTTTACCAGTCCATCGACTTTTAACCCGAACAGGAGCTTGAACCCCCCGGTTAATAACCACTGGGAGAATCGGTACCCGAACCTGACGGGGACTTCAGCCAACGCTTCAGATTTAGCTGTTAACTCCATACAGTTTCAGAGAGAACCGTTCGACAGCCAGTGATAGGATGCGGTTGACCTGTTGGTTGAAGCTCAGGTCGGTGTTGTCGATGACGACCGCATCGGATGCCTGGCGGAGCGGTGAGTTGCTGCGCTGGGAGTCGCGACGGTCGCGCTCCGCGAGTTCCCCGGCCAGCCGGGATAGAGCCTCCTTATCATCCACGATGCCGAGGTCGAGGCTGCGGCGCACCGCCCGCACCTCCGGCCTTGCAGTCAGAAATACCTTCAGGGGAGCCAGGGGCAGAACCACGGTTCCGATGTCGCGCCCTTCCATTACCCCGAAGCCGCGACTCGCCCAACGTCTCTGCAGTTCGACCAGCCGTTCTCTGACGGCGTGGATTTCGCAGATCGGAGTCACCATTTTCGTAACGGTGTGGGTTCTCAGCTCTCCGGTGACCTCTTTGCCGTCAACCCATACGCGGGTTTCGGTCTCGCCCTCGGTAAAATTGAGTTTAATGTTCTCAGTTAATTTTACCATCCCGGCCCGGTTCCTCGGATCGATTCCACGCTGGTTGGCAGTCCAGGCAATAGCACGATAGAGTGCTCCAGTGTCAAGATATGGAACCCCGAGCCGGGCTGCTACCGCCCTGGAGGTGGTGCTCTTGCCGGATCCGGCCGGACCGTCAATGGCGATTAGTGGTAACAATGAACAATGAATGATGAATGATTAAATATAAATAAATAAATGAGTTAGTACTGAGTTTCAATCTTCTGGCTGGCGGATTAGCCCGATTGCATTGATTTTCATCTTGTTTCAAATCGTATATATGTGATTATTCATTACTTATCATTTATTATTCATCTTTATTTCATCCGTTTCCCTTGATCCTCGTGGATGAATATCCATCCGACCACTTCGCCCTCGTCGAGGGGTTCACCTGGGTGCCAGAAGGTCGAATCGCGCAGGACCCCGGAGCTGGTGTCATCGGGTCTGACGGTTCCTGCCTGTGACAGCAGTTCCTTCAGCCGCTGGTGCCAGCGCTGCATATTCGCGGTCCGCAGGTCAACCCATCCGTTGTGGCACCAGTTCTCCAGGTTTTCGGGGTTCACCTTGAAGCGTGTCTGACGGGGGTCGCTCGGAACCTTAATCGTGGGACCGCGCAGGAGGCTTACCCCATCCGACATCAGTATCGGGATGCCTATGGATATGATGCGGCTGCGGATGTCGGTGTCGGTTCTGATGAGCTCGGAAATACGTTCAGCGAGTTCATCGGGGGGGACCTCCAGCGCCCCTTCGATGCTGCCGGCAACCTTTTTCAGCAGGTGGGCTTCGAACAGCAGCTTGGACAGCCTGGGCGGGCCAAGCAGCTCGAAGGCTATGCTGTCGTCCCGGTGCTGTGCCTGCAGGTCGCGCATCTTCCTGATGGCCAGCTCCCGCATCACCCCGGCACGGTAGCTGGGGCTGAGCACGGCGGCGTCGAGGGCCGCGACTATGTCGTGGCCGGTAGCTCCGCCCTCGATCTCCCAGATGACGGCCTGGGCGATCTCCTCGGGGGTCACATATTCCATCTGGCCGCTGGTGGTGATGGCAGTGAACTCGCCCAGTGAGAAGGTGCCGTTCTCGCCGGTGTCGATGAAGACGCTCCTCAGGTTATCACCGGTCGGGGTGCATCCAGTGGCGTTCTGTGTGTCGAGCTCATCTGCCAGCCTGGTGGCCCCTTCGAGGGGGCAGTTCCAGAGCTGGATGGGCTGTCCTCTGCGGAGGACTTCGCCGTATTCTATCCGTTTCCAGGCGATGGCGGATGCGGGTTTAATCTCCTTGGTGTAGGGGGCGTCCGGGGTGCGACCCATCAGGAACAGCAGCAGTGAATGGGCTCCGGCCACGCACGATTTGGACAGGAGCACCCGCGACGGCTTGTCCTCAGAGTGGGTGTAGGGGATGTTCAACCCCATCCCTCCGCTGCCGCTGGTGCCGACCTTGACATAGCTCCTGGTTCCGGCGTCCTTCATAGCCTGATACAGCACCTGAACGTGGCGAACCAGCTGCGGCAGGTAGAGTGAATCGAGCAGGGTCTCGACCTCGACCTGCAGGTCATCCGGTATTTGACCTTCGCGCGCCTCGCGCAGCCCCTTCAACACCCTCATCCCGACTGAATAGATGTCCTGGTAGGCCAGGCCGGTGGCCGAGTTCACACAATCGATTATGATGTGGGGCCGGAGGGAGGTCACCAGCTCGTAGAGGAAGAATTTCCCGAATGAGGTCTCGCTGGTTCGTTCGAGGACATCCTCGGCCAGGGTCAACCGGTGCTCGGGGTCGCTGAGAATTTCGGTGCGGGTCAGCTCCTTCATCGTGGTGCGGACGAAGATGTTGCCCCAGGCCGGCTTGAGCCGGGTCTCGCCGGCCTCACCGGCCAGCTCAGCGCAGGCGGACTCGGCCTCATCGCGGGTAAGCGATGATATGGTTATGCTGCGGGGACGGCGCTCGAGGAGCTGGCGGCAGACTGCCATACCGACCAGCCCCCAGCCGCCCAGGACCAGCACGTCCTTGTCCTTGATTTCCATTTATGTTCCTGTTATGCTGATTGTGAGTTGTTGGGTCGGGCTTGTTCCAAGCCCGACTACCTTTTTGTAGCTTGGGACAGGTCCGATTACTTTGATTAATTTGTGCAATTAATGGTATATGCCTTCTGCCCCCCCTTTTATTCCCTCCCGCAGAGCGGGGTGGAGATGTAGGATTTAAAGTCGCATGTTTTCTGCACCCGGTAATAAGTTTAATCGATGTCGCTATCCCCCCCGATTGTATCATCCTCACTGAACAGTTCATCCGTATCACCTTTTCGGGTTGTTCCGAAGCTTGAGCCTTCCAGTTCTCCCATCTCTTCGGGTCGGGGCAGGTCGGCGAGGGAGTCGATGCCGAAGTGCCGGAGGAAGTTGGGGGTGGTGACATACAGGAGGGGCCGTCCGGGTGCTGAATCGCGGCCCTTAATCCTGATGAGCTTACGCTCGAGCAGCAGCCTGAGCACCCCGCTGACATCCACCCCGCGCACAGCCTCGATCTCGGCGCGGGAGGTCGGCTGGCGATAGGCTATGAGGGAGAGTGTCTCGAGAGCGGCTCGCGACAGCTTGATCCGCCCGGAGCCGACCACCATCCGCCTGACCCACCGCCCGAACTGCGGCATGGTCGCGAAGCGGAAACCACCGGCGCCACGGATGATGCGGAAGGCGCGCTCCTCCCGCTCGTAATCGGAGTTCAGGCGGTCTATGCCGGTCTTGACATCGTCGATGGTAATATTACCGACAATCTCGACCAGCCGCTCGGTCTCCACAGGCTCGGGGGCTGCGAATATCAGCGCCTCCACCAGTCTCAGCGTGCCGTCATCCAAGGTTAGAGTCCCCTCTTATCACCAGCCATAGCTGCCCGAAGGGCTGATGCTGACGAACCACAATCCGTCTCAGTCGCATCAGTTCCAGCATAGCCAGGAAGGTCATAATCACGGCCAGGCGGCTGTCGAGCGCTTCAGCCAGCCGGTTGAATGCCACCCTGCGCGACCGTTCAAAGAAGGCGATGATGAACGCCATCTGCCCCTCAAGGGTGAAGGGGATATCCTCGATGACGTGGGTCGGTTCGGAGGGCAGCCTGTGGATAAGGTCGCGAAAGGCCACCGCTATGTCATATAACGACACATCCGACAGCATCTCCCCGGCGAGCTCCTCCTCGAGGCCGGCCAGGTGCACCCCGCCCCGATCGAACAGGTTTATCTGGCGCTCTTCGAGTTCAACCAGTCGGGTTACGCTCCTCTTGAGAGCCAGCAGTTCCTCCGAGGACAACTGTCGTTCAGTCTCAGCCATCTCCAGGTCGGAGATATCGACCTGCGGGGTCGGGAGCAGCTCGGCGGCCTTCAGTTGCAGCAGTATCGCAGCCAGGAGTATAAAATCGCCGGCGTTGTCCAGATTCGGCGGGTCGATTCGGTCGAGCCAGGCCAGGTAGTCTGCGGCGATGGCGCTGACCGAGATGAACGCCACGTCCAGCTCCCGCCGGCGCACCAGAAAGACCAGCAGGTCCATCGGTCCGGCGAAGTCCGGCGTGGTTACCCGGTAAACTTCAGTCAAATTGGGCTTTGGGCTTCTGATGTATCGGATATTGGTAATTGTCATTGCGACCCCGGCGAAGGCCGGGGGAAGCAATCCTATGAACTAACTTGCTGTTAGAGATTGCTTCGGCGCTTTGCGCCTCACAATGACACATCACTGAAAGTTATTTTTTTAGCCTTCTAATTTCAAGGCTTTTACAGTTCTCATCGGGAGGTGGGGCGATTTTGTGCCCGATTGTTTTATCTTAAGGCCTGATGCCTGAGCAGTCTGTCAGAGAATGCAAGATTTGGCAAGGCGGACGCCCCCGTCCGCCATTCAAGTTATTGTTTGGACGGGCGCACGAGGGCGTG
>MWJR01000165.1 GCA_002127415.1 Calditrichaeota bacterium AABM5.125.24 | reverse complement strand
TTAACACTACTATGTTAAGTATGTTTGTTATGTTACTGTTATTACTGTCATTGCGAGGAACGAAGTGACGAAGCAATCTAATCAACACAAATATTTGAGATTGATTCACTTCGTTCGTAGTGACAGCGATTACTTAACGAAGTAGCGTTAACTGCCAGTTGTGACAAATGAGTAGTGATGAATGAAGAATAATGAATAACGAGTGATTTGCACATATTAGGATGTAGGAGCTGAAAAAACAAGACAAGATAAAAGTAATGGGTAGTCGTGGTTGTCCTCAACGCCGACAGTCGGGCTTGAGACAGCCCTGACTACAGCTAAGTCACGAAAATGCTTTCAAGCATTGTTCTAATCGAATAATATGCCTACTTCCCCCTGAAATCAAGTGAACGGGTGTGCAGGTTGACTGCTTAGGTATAATGTTGATAATTACATAGCTACTGTTTCAGTGAGGTTCATTAAGATATTCCTTGACAACCAGCCCGAATCGGCATATCTTACCGTTGAAAGTCGGTTGGTGATTCGGCGCTGAAGCGTTGAGCGACCCGGTGGGTGATGGTGGATGAAATGGGCGCATAGCCACCGGATCGTAGTCCGGGGCAGGCATGCGCCCATACGGTGCTGGAGGGCCAGCCGGTCTATCGCACCGACGGACTGTTAGTGGTTCGACTGGAGGGATCATCCGTTGTGCCTGATGAGTTCGGGATTGTCTCTGCATATCCCAATCCGTTCAACGCAGCAACTACCATCACTTACAGTCTGTCTTCGGCATCGCGTTTGTCTGTGCAGGTTTTTGACCCAACCGGACGCAGAATGTCAACATTATTCGAGGGCTACCAACAACCCGGCATCCACACCAGGACCCTGATCGCTACAAACCTGCCGTCGGGGTTGTATTTCGTGCGGCTGGAAGCTTAAGGGAAAGTGGCAACAAGGAAGGTGATGCTGGTAAGGTAAGTAAAACTTTCGGTGGCGTCAGTCGTCCTTGGCTGACACTACAGTTAAAGGTTATTTCGGCTCAATTTATGAGGAGTAAGGAATGGGTTCTGATTACGGTCTTGAGAATCACGGCCTGGTGAATCCGGGCCATGTGTTCTGGAACGCGTCCACGCCGGTTCTGTATGAGGAAGCGGTGCGCCGACGGGAGGGGTCAATTTCGCACCTCGGGCCGCTGGTGGTGAGGACCGGTCATCATACTGGAAGGTCACCGGATGACAAGTTCATAGTCCGCGAGCCATCGAGCGAGAATGATATCTGGTGGGGTTCCATCAACCGGCCGATTGAGGAGCATCAGTTCGAGATGCTGTTCAACCACCTGCGCAGCTATCTGCAGGGGCGGGACCTGTTCGTTCAGGACTGCTACGCGGGCGCCGATCCGCAGCTGCGTGTTCCGATCCGGGTCATCACCGAACACGCCTGGCACAACATGTTCGTCAGGAATATGTTCATCCGGGTGCTGGATCCTGATGAGCTGATTGCGCACCGGCCCCAGTTCACAGTTCTCAACGCACCGAGCTTCCATGCGATGCCGGAGGTGGTGGGGACGAACTCCGAGGCGTTCATCGTAGTTCACTTAGCCCGCAAGCTGATACTCATAGGCGGGACGAGCTACGCCGGTGAGATCAAGAAGTCGGTCTTCAGCATCCTGAACTGGATGCTGCCCAAGCAGGATGTGCTGTCAATGCACTGTTCAGCCAACATCGGCCCTGATGGCGATACGGCGATCTTCTTCGGTCTCTCCGGCACCGGTAAGACGACCCTCTCGGCCGACCCAGAGCGGCATCTGATCGGGGATGACGAGCACGGCTGGGGAAGCGAAGGGGTGTTTAACTTTGAGGGGGGTTGCTATGCGAAGGTGATCAAGCTTGACCCGGAGGCCGAGCCGGAGATCTACGCCTGCACCCGCCGCTTCGGGACAATCCTTGAGAACGTGGCCATCGACTTCAACACCCATCACGTTGATCTGGATGATGACAGTCTGACTGAGAACACCCGCGCAGCCTACCCGATAACCCATATCCCGAATGCGATTCTGGATGGTCGGGGTGGGCATCCTCAAAATATCATAATGCTTACCGCCGACGCCTTCGGGGTGCTGCCTCCGGTGGCCAGGCTCTCCCCCGAGCAGGCGATGTATCATTTCAACTCCGGCTACACCGCCAAGATGGCCGGTACTGAGAAGGGGCTGGGCAGGGAGCCGAAGGCGGTTTTTTCGGCCTGTTTCGGAGCTCCTTTTATGCCGCTGCCGCCTACAACCTACGCCGAGCTGTTAGGCGAGAAGATCCGCAGGCACAACGTGAAGTGCTGGCTGATCAACACCGGCTGGACCGGTGGTCCCTACGGGGTCGGACATCGGATCTCCATTGCAGATACCCGCGCCATAGTCAAGGCGACTTTGAACGGCGATCTGGATGGGGTTCCCTACCAGAGGGATCCTGTATTTGGTCTGGATGTGCCGCAGAGCTGCCCCGGCGTTTCGGGGGAGGTTCTGAGTCCAGCTCAGACCTGGTCTGACCGGCAGGCTTACGACCACCAGGCGCGTCAACTCGCGGCTGATTTCCGGTCCAATTTCGAACAGTATGCAGAAACAGCCCCCGCCGAGATAGTTGCTGCCGGTCCGGCGGGGTGAGCGCGTCTATAAATATTCGAAATTCGAAATCAGAAAATCCCGGGCTGCCGAAGGGGACAGGTCTCCGGAGCGCTCGCGGAAGGTCTCTATCGCGGCGTCAGTCGGCCGACTGATGAAGAGGTCTCTGAGACGACCGCTGACGTCCGGCAGGCATCAGGTCAGGTGGGACTTTACAGGCCGAGCCGGTGGCATAGCGCCTTCGGGTCTATACCTGTGCCGGCTGGTGACCCGCGATGGGTGAGGATGGTGAGGCTGGTGCTGCTGAGGTGATATGCGGGATCGCAATGGGTTGACTGTTCACCGTTTAGCTTATATGATACCCCCCTTTAACTCCCCCCCGGTAACCGGGGGGGAGTTTTTTCGGGTTGAAATCCAGAGTGGATTGCGTAGCCCGGTTTCATCGAAACCGGGAAAGATATATATTGAATAATTCCCGGATTCGAGTAATGCGGGCTACAGCTTAGTTGCGGAAATACGCGTATCGTAAAAGTCAGTAGTTGGGCTTGTCTCAAGCCCGACAGTCGGGGTTGAGGGCAACCCCGACTACAGGTCATCGAATACGTTTATTTTGGCAACTAAGCACTACAGATGTTCCAATAACGGTGCAACCGCTCCTCGTCCATTAATATTGTGTGGAATGCTGACATTTCTCGAACAGTTCAATCCGGTTGTTCAGACCTTATTCGGCACGGGGTTCACCTGGTTTCTGACCGCTCTGGGGGCGGCGGTGGTGTTCCTTGCCAGGGATATTCCGAAGAAGATCCTGGACGGTATGCTCGGCTTCGCCGCCGGGGTGATGATAGCTGCCAGTTACTGGTCGCTGCTGGCTCCGGCAATTGAGATGTCCGAAGGGGGAACTGTTCCGGCGTGGGTTCCGGCGGTGGTGGGATTCCTGCTGGGCGGAGTTTTCCTGCGCCTCGTGGATATGATCCTGCCTCATCTCCACCGGGGCGACCCGCTGGAGAAGGCTGAGGGTATCAAGACCAACTGGCAGCGAACGACCCTCCTGGTAATGGCGATTACGCTGCATAACATCCCGGAAGGTCTGGCAGTTGGGGTTGCATTCGGAGCTGTAGCGTCAGGACTGGATTCCGCCACCCTGCCGGCGGCGGTGGCTCTGGCGTTGGGCATCGGCATACAGAACTTCCCCGAAGGTATGGCGGTTTCGATGCCTCTGAGGCGTGAAGGGGTGTCCCGCCTGAAGAGCTTCTGGTATGGGCAGTTATCCGGTATGCCGGAGCCGGTGGCGGGGGTCATTGGGGCCTTCATTGTTATAACCTCCCGTTCGATTCTTCCTTACGCACTCGCCTTCGCCGCCGGGGCCATGATATTCGTGGTGGCGGAGGAGGTCATCCCCGAAGCCCAGCGCGGCGGGAATAACGATATCGCAACTGCAGGCGTTATAATCGGCTTCACGGTCATGATGATGCTGGATGTAGCACTGGGATAGATTTTTCCATTTCTCAGATTTATCTGTATGAAAGGTCTTGACAAGCGCGCTTTAGAGACCTACATTACGTTAGTATTAGTTATCATTACTGATTGTCCGATTCATTATGATTGATGAACATTCAGCACGAATGACCACACAGCGTAGGGTCATCCTTGAGGAGTTGCGCAAGGTCACAAGCCATCCTACAGCGGATATGGTCTATAAGATGGTGCGCAAGCGCCTGCCTCGCATCAGCCTGGGGACGGTATATCGCAACCTCGAGGTCCTCTCCGAACAGGGGTTAATCCAGAAACTGAATATAGGCGGGGCGCGGATGCGCTTCGACGGTAATACTTCAGAACACTGTCATATCAGATGTGTAGTCTGCGGCAGGGTTGATGACCTTCCGGAAGAGCCGACTGTTTCATTGCCGGAATTGGGTTCAGAATCCGGTTACGAGATTCTCGGACATTGGTTGGAATTATATGGCAGGTGTCCGGATTGTCGGGCTGAAAGAAAATAAATGCATATATTTAACGTCAGTATCTGTTGTTATATGATGACTACAAGCGAGAACCCGTAGCTGCCGAAGCCGCTGAAAGCGGATTCGTGCAGGTGTTTCAATTATGGTGAGCATAAACGGCACGATCCGGCGGTTGCCGGATCGGCCGCTACGCGAGATAGATTAACATAAATAAAGGAGGGAGAATGGATCTCAAGGGATCGAGAACCGAAAAGAACATCCTGACCGCCTTCGCCGGCGAATCTCAGGCCCGGAACCGCTATAACTATTTCGCCAGTCAGGCCAAGAAGGATGGCTATGTCCAGATCAGTCACATCTTCGAGGAGACCGCCGGCCAGGAGAAGGAGCACGCCAGCCGTCTGTTCAAGTTCCTGGAGGGTGGTGAGGTCGAGATTACCGGCTCATTTCCCGCGGGGGTCATCGGCAGCACGCTCGAGAACCTGAAGGCTGCCGCGGCTGGTGAGAACTATGAGAACACGACTATGTATCCTGAGTTTGCTGGGGTCGCGCGCGAAGAGGGCTTCGACAACATCGCGGTGGTGTTCGAGAAGATCGCAGTGGCCGAAAAGCAGCACGAGAAGCGCTACCTGGAGCTGGCGGCGAACATCGAGGCGGGTCGGGTTTTCAAGCGGGACGGGGTGGTAATCTGGCGGTGCCGCAACTGCGGCTATCTGCACGAGGGAACCGAGGCACCAGAGGTATGCCCGGCCTGCGCTCATCCCAGGGCTCACTTTGAGTTGCTGGGCGAGAACTGGTAACAACATAAGGATTAAACCACAGGAGGAACTGAAATGACTGCATTACTACAGGTCTATAAGTGCGGAATCTGCGGCAACATCGTGGAGGTCATCCATGATGGGATTGGACAGCTTGTCTGCTGCGGACAGCCGATGATTCTTCAGGAAGAGGGGGTCACCGACGCTGCACTTGAGAAGCACGTTCCGGTCATCGAGAAGACCGAGGACGGCTATAGGGTGACGGTCGGCAGCGTGGAACATCCGATGACGGAAGAGCACCACATCGAGTGGATCGAGCTTATCGCTGACGGGGTTGCCTATCGCAGATTCCTGATGCCCGGCGACAAGCCCGAAGCGACCTTCTGCATTGAGGCGCAGAGGGTTTCAGCACGCGAATACTGCAACATCCACGGGCTCTGGAAGGGAGAGTAATATGCTGCCAAAGAGGATGGAGGAGGCGCTGAATGAGCAGCTCAACGCCGAGACATATTCAGCCTACCTCTATATGTCGATGGCGGCCTACTTCTGATTCGCTCAACCTGACCGGTTTCGCCAACTGGATGAAGGTTCAGACCCGGGAAGAGCTGCTTCACGCGCAGAAGTTCTTCGACTATATCAACGAGCGCGGGGTCGCGTTATCATGCAGGAGGTGCATTTATTAAGGGGTGCAGATTATAGCTGTGGTGTCAGGTGCCCCCACCTGACACCAATCAACTGTTCAGCCGTCGGGTGAGGGCACCCAACGGCACACCCAATACAGCTTTTAATTGCACCCCTTAATAACAATAAATTTTAAGGATAAACAATGTTGTATTTATTTTTAAGAGGTATTACTGCAACCAGATTAGGTCGGACTGGATTAATAGCGTTTCTATTAATCGTTTTGATTTCTGTAATATTTTTTGTTCTTCTTGCATGATATGATCACATTTGATTTAAATGCTTGCGTTTCCGGCGTTTATATTAATCAGGGCACTCTATTGTAGACACTTGTCACACCGGTGAAGCAGTCTGTCCGATAATGGTGTCATTGCGAGGAACGAAGTGACGAAGCAATCCTTAAACTACTGATTATGGGAAAGATTGCTTCGCTACGCTCGCAATGACAACCGAACTTTAACAATTCTCGGACACACTGGATTGTCAGAATACATCCCGTTCAGGTCGGTTCCAGATGAAGCGGGTCAAACCGGCCGGGGAACCGATCCAGAGTGTGTCGGCTTCAAGGATCAGACGCTGGATGCGAGGGTGAGGAAGCCCCTGGCCGGTGCCATATTCGAGCCAGCTCCCCCGCAGTCTGTTGAAACAGAATAATCCCCTGTCACTGCCCACCCAGAGAAGGCTGTCATTCGAAGCCAGCGACAGCGGCATCCCCCCTCTGAGAAATACGCGTCCCGGATGCTCGGCCCACTCACCGCTTCGGCGGTCGAACTCCCTTATACCGTGTCTTCCGCCTATCCACAGTCTGGTGCGTGTTATGGCCAGAGACCTGGCCGGCTCGCCCGAGATGCCTTTCCCGGCAAATGGCTCCCAGCCGCCCTCAGGCGTCCAGCGAAAAACCCCCTGCAGACCGGCAATCCAGACCGTATCACCGTCTGAAACGCAATCGCTGGTGCGCAGCTCATCAACCCTCCTGTCACCGGCACTCCAGATTGAGCCGGCCTGAAGCTCACGCAGGTTCACCCCCATATCCCCACCGAGGAAGAGTATATCTTCTGCAGCAGTCAGAGCCCTGATATTCGGCCCTGCCAATCCGTCAAAGCGGTCGAGGGTGAACCAACCGGCGTCTTTAGGCTTAAAATAGACCAACCCTGCATCGGTGGCGAAGAACACCAGCCCGCCAATGGTCAGAACATCCCGGGCACGGTGGGAATCTATGCCGACAATCACATCCGCATCAAACCGCTCCCAGCGACCTCCCGCCCTGTCAAACAGGTTGAAGCCGCCTTTGTCCGGGTCATCCTCCCCGCCGACCCACAACCTGCCGCCAGGACCCGGACCTATAGCCTTAACGTCGCGCCCTGCCGGGCCAGGCTGGAGTATCTCCAGGCGCATATGTATCGCATCCGCAACCCCGATCCCGAGCCCGGGGTAGAGGATATAATGCAGATCCGCTTCATCATCAAGGCTTTCAGCCACCGGCCAGAACTTGTCCAGCTCCAGGTCGGTGATGACCCCTTGCATCCTGTCGAAGTGGAGGCTCGGATCGGTCAGCCGATACCTCGGAAGCTCGCGCTTCAGGGGATGTCGTGAGAACCGCACCCATCGGACCTGTTCAGGCACCTTATCTGGTGGGATTGTGCCCAGAACTCGAAATATAAACGGGTCAACCGCCAGAATCTGTGTGGAATCGCCCTGCAATTCCCTCAGCTTCAGCTCCACAAGAACGCTGTCGCCGGACTCGCCGAGGGCGTCTATCCTCGCCCCCTTCAGCTCCTCTCGCGTTCTGTCATCCAGCTGATACCATCGCTCAACATCCTGACGGTAGTAATATAGCCCGTCTTTCGCAGCAAGCCACAGTGTGTTCGAACGGTCGTGCCAGAGGATTATCCTCCCCGCTGTCAGCCGGATGGCCTTTTCGAGTCCGACTCCGGTGAACCAGGGGTCGAGCGGTTCGCCGGTGAAGCGCTCAATCCGCCAGACCCCACCCTCGGTAGCGAAATAGACCTCCCTTCTGCCGATGTCAACGCTCCAGACACTTCGGCAATCGGTGAAGGTGACAACATCGTTCTGACGGTAGCGGGGCTGGGCCTGAAGATCACCTGAAAGATTGAAGAGCAAAGATGCCAGTGAGATTGCCACACAGCTCCCTGCCCAGGTGGTGGGATGAGGAAAGTGGAGGAGATTCTTCACTTTATTAAGCCGGTCCGGCGCCTGACGGACCAGTCCTTTACCATACGTTGCCGGCCATCCCGAAACGTCGGGACGGCTCGGCAATTCAAACTTTGTGCCATGGGTTTAAGGCCCGTGCCACTATAGAGAGGGTGTCCGGGGCAAGCTTGCGCCCCTACGCCAAGCACCCTGTTCCGAAGCTTCGGGATCAGAACAGGTCGTTTCCCGACAGATCAACTATACGCCACTGATCGCCGAGGCGGACAATTCCCATTATGGTGAACTCTACCGTCTCACCGTTGGCGATCACCACAACCCGATTGTCGCGGAAAGCTGAGTGTCCTTTATACTGATAGAAAGGAACGCCGAGTTGAAACCGCTTCAGCTTGAGATCTTTCCCCTCGAAATACTGCTTCATATTGCGATACTCGTGCACCAGTTCAGCCAGCACCGACTCGGTGAACGACTCCGCATCCATGCGCGCGCCGACGTCGGGATTCAGGAGCTCGAAGCCCTGCAGGTCCAAAAGGCAGGCGTATGCCAGTTCATTATCGGCTCTATCGACAGCGGCGATGAATGTCTCAACCATCTGTCTGATTGCGCGCTCCTCGGGACCCTCCAGATTGCAGCTCAGAAGCAACACCAGAACCGGGAGAAGCCATTTGATTACAGGTTTCATAATGACACCCTGAATTTCGGATTTCGGATTTCGGATTTATGGGCACATCCGTGTGCCCCCATCAGAAATCCCGGAAGTAGCGATAACGATAGTCCTTAATATTGGCTGCGATCCGCAGCTCACGAACCCAGTTGTTGACTGCGGCTTCCTGCTTCTTGTTGATCATGCTCTGATATATCATCGGATGATTGAGGGCGTATTCATCCTCATTCCATGGTGACTTGCGCACCATACAGGCGATATAACATCCGTATCGCCCGACTATTACATCCGACAGCTTTCCCTCTCCAAGACGGAAGGCCTCTCTTAGAAACTCCCGGTCACGCTTGAGCCCTCCCGGCAGCGATCCACCGA
The DNA here is from genome assembly GCA_002127415.1 of Calditrichaeota bacterium AABM5.125.24. Taxonomy (GTDB): domain Bacteria; phylum Electryoneota; class AABM5-125-24; order Hatepunaeales; family Hatepunaeaceae; genus AABM5-125-24. The sequence continues at coordinate 3,117 of MWJR01000165.1, read as the reverse complement.
CCCGGAGGCTGTCCTCAGTCTTGTAGAGGGTATGTCCCTCTTCGGCTGCGACCCGCTCCAGGTCTTCCGGAGTTTCGATCTGACCGCTGAGTCCGGCGGCGATATCCCAGGCTTCGTGACGGCGGAGCACCTCGATCAGTGTGCTGCGGATGGTCTTCTCGACCTCCTCGAACGGGCGGATGCCCTCCTCAGTGGCATCGACAATCTGGAAGACGATATATCCTTCACCGGCCGGATAGACCTCGCTGACCGTTCCCACCGGGTTGTTGAAGCAGAACTTGGCTGCCATCCGCATCCGTTGCAGTCCTGGGATATAGCCGGACTCAGAGAAGAACCGGGTGGTGTCGATCCGGCAGGAAAATTCTGCCGCCACCTCATCGAAATCGCGCTCGGCAGCCTCCTGGGCAAAGTTATAGGCGTTGTTGTAAACCTCATCCCGGGTGTCAACTGAGGCCTTTATCTTGATGAGTATATGTCGTGCCTTGACCTCCTCATCTTCCCCCTGTCCGCGGCGATCTTCCACCAGGATGACGTGATACCCGAAACGAGACTTGACCGGCCCGACCAGCTCCCCCGGGTCAGCCGCGAAAGCCGCCTCCTCAAACTGCTCGACCATAGCGCCCCTTCCGAACCACCCAAGGTCTCCACCCTTGGCGGCAGAACCGGGATCTTCGGAATACTGCTCGGCCAGGATCGTGAAATCCGCTCCGCCGCGCAGCTCCTCGAGAAGGTCATCAGCCTCGCGCCTGATATCGAGACTGTCCTCGGCGGTTGGGGTTAGGTCGAACTTGACGTAGGCGAACCGGCGCTGGGCATACCTCTTGAAACGGGAGGAGAAGAGCTGATAGTATCGCCTGAGCATATCCCGGGTGATGGAGGCGGAGTCGATACCCATATCATCAAAGGGGACTATGATGAAGGAGAGCTTTCCGTCGGCTGTCTGCTGAAGGTATTCGTCCCTAATTTCCTCCTCGGTGATGTCCACAGCCTGGAAGACATGAAAGTTCAACTCCTGTTCCATCAGGTAGCTGCGGATCGATTCCTCCAACTCGATCAGGAACTGGACGGCGGAGGGTTCACGAAGGAAATTGCGGTAGAGCTGCAGGTCGAACTCGCCATCCCGCTGGAAGGTTTCAACCTCCTGGATCTCCTTAGGGGGAAAGTTTTCCACGATGTAGGCGATCTGATGGTCGGTAACCTCTACCCCGAGCCGGCGGGCGTCCATCCACTTCAGGATATGTTCGACCTCGTCTGACCACGTATCCTCCCGCAGGCTTTCCAGTTTCTGCGGGTCGAGCTCCTCCTCACCTCTCGTGGCGGCCAGCTCCTGTTGACGACGGATGAGCTCGTTAAACCCTTCAAGCGTGATCTCGACGCCGTCGATCTCCCCTAAAATACCGGGTTTCTCACGGTTCTTGAAGCCGCCCATCCCCCAGCTGAAGACGATAGTCCCCAAAAATGCGACAACCAGGATCCAGAGGATTATCTTCATCTGGCTTCTGAGTGCGGTCATCATCTCAGCAATTCCTCATTCAGTTATCGGTTAATTTGATAATGTAGGTTTTTCGTCGCTGCAAATCAACCACTGACCAGCGATCCCCTGTCTATCGTCGGTGATTTTCGTCTGAAGCCATGTTTTCCTTGATGTAGATCCTGACCAGGTCAACCCCACGCTGATCGGCTCTGATAACCCGAAGCCTGACGGTGGGGTGGTCGAACTCCGCTCCGACTTCAGGGATGCCGCCTGTCTGTTTGGTTATGAATCCACCGAGGCTGCGGGCGTCGCTCCGGAATTGCTCAATCCCCATCCTCTGGATCAGGTGACTCAGTCGGATATGTCCTCGAGCCAGCCAAACGCGGTCTGAGAGACGGATGCAGTCCGGATCGTCGGAGTCATATTCATCGCTTATCGGTCCGACCAGCTCCTCTATCAGGTCTTCCACGCTCACCACCCCGGCCAGACCACCGAATTCGTCAATCACCCCGGCCATAAGGGTTCGGTGCTTTCGGAACCAGTGGGGGAGATACACCAGACGCAGCGAATCCGGCACCAGAGGCAGCGGGCGCATCACCGACTCCAGGTCGGGCGGATTTGTGAGCAGATCATGAGCGACCACAACCCCGACCACATCGTCTATGGTGTCTCGGTAGCAGGGCATCCGGGTAAAGCCGCTCTCGATTACCATTCCTCGGGCCTCTGAGACCGGCGTGTCCAGTTTCAGGGCCACCACAGCGGTGCGGGGAGTCATAATCTCCTTCACCCGGAGCTCGCTGGCCCTGAACATCCGCCGTATCAGCGTCTGTGAGTCTTCAGTAATGTCTCCTTCCCTGCCTGCCTCTTCGAAGACGGCAACGATGTCCGCGCGTCTGAGAAGCCGACCCATTACATGCTGCGACAGCCCCAACCGGCGCTGGACCGCATTGACAACAATCTCGGCCAGCTTGACCATGGGCCAGACCACCAGCCGAAATCCGAACAGCCCGATTCCCACGGCTGGAACTATCCGGTCGGCGAGCTGGCGGGCTGCAGCCTTGGGAATCGTCTCCCCGAAGACCAGAAGCACCAGCGGCGTCACCACCAGCACCACCTCCTCGGAAATCCCGTGCAGTGTGAGCCAGAGTGCCGCCAGGGATGAATACAGGACGTTGACCAGGTTATTGCCGGTGAGGGTCGAGATCAGGAACCGCTCGGGATCCCGGTAGAGAAAATCGACCGTCCGTGCACCTCTGACGCCCCGTTGCAGCCAGGCCTGAAGGCGCGCCTTGTTGAAGCTGAGGAAGGTGGTCTCAGCACCGGCGAACCAGGCCGAAAGGACCAGGGAGGCGAGTATGCCTATAAGCAGGGCTTCCAATTGAGATTGTTTATGGGCTTTGGGCTTTGGGCCTTGATTCGAAGAGATTTAATCAATGCTTTTAGAGATTTTATACACTCCACCTGTTTCGCAGTTAACACATCGGCTGTTGTGCAATCAAGATAACCTAATCTTCCAGAAACACTTATTAAGTAACCCAGTTCAGCTAATGAACCAAGTGCTATTAAGGGGGGCATTTTATAGTTGACATTGATCCGGCAGCTGCCGGACTGTCATTCCGACGCAGAGCCTGCCCCGGACTTGA
>MWJR01000184.1 GCA_002127415.1 Calditrichaeota bacterium AABM5.125.24 | reverse complement strand
CTGCTTCCGCAGGGACATGCTCTCGCTGGAACGACGATAGAGATTATGCGCAATTATTTATGACGCTCTGTATAGAAGCTTTCGGTTATTAGTTTAGATATCTTAATTAGGAATGACAGCTCACAACCACCTTTCTCCGGGTTTTATTATGAATCATCATCCTTTAAGATTAATGCTGGCGGTGGCGGCTTTTGTGGTGCTGATAACCTCCCCCATCCAGCTCCGGGCCGATTTTCGCCAGGATTATGACCATGCCTACCAGACCTATAAGGCGGCCACTACCCCCGCTGAAATCCGGACCGCAGCCAGGACGTTTCAGATGCTGGCAGACCGGAAGGATGCGGGAAATCTGAAGGTGAATTCCCTTTACTGGCTGGCAGAATGCTGGTATGACCTCAAGGAATACTTGAAGGCGTTGAACTGCTTCGAACGGGCGCTGCTCTATCCGATGTCGAACAAGGAGGAAGCGGCAAGGTTCAAGGTGGCTGTCTGTTACGCCAGACTTGAATGGAACGAAGCCGCCAGATGGGAGCTGAGCAGATTCCTGCGCGATTATCCCTCCAGTCAACTGGCCGGCAGGGTCAGGCAGGAACTGCAGAAGATCAAGTAAAAAGTAAAAAGGTAAAAGGAAGAAATCTGATTGTAAGTCAAGGATACTCAATGGGTATTAATCACAAAGTAATTATCCTGCGGTTACCGCTTCACTTTTTACTTTTATCTTTATCCTTTTTATTTTCAGGCGCTGAGAGGCTTCTGGCTGGCGAAACTTTCCTGTGGCCGTTGGATGCACCTCCGGCGCTTACCAGCACCTTCTGTGAATTCCGACCTGGGCACTTCCACGCCGGGGTGGATATGAAGACCTACGGCCAGTTAGGACTGCCGTGTCTGGCCGTAATGGACGGACGTGTGGTGCGGGTCAAGGTGTCGCCGTCGGGTTATGGCAGGGCGCTCTACCTGCAGCTCGATGACGGCCGAACCGTGGTCTATGCCCACCTCGATGGCTTCGCCACTGCGGTCGAGGAGCTGGTTCGCCGCGAGCAGGAGGATCAGTCCAGCTATGCAGTCGAGCTGTTTCTGGAGGAAGACAGCGCTCTGTATTTCCGGCGCGGTGAGGTCGTCGGATATTCGGGGCGCAGCGGGGTTAAGCATTCCCATCTTCACTTCGAGATTCGCGACAGTGCCCAACGGCCGCTGAATCCGCTTGCAGAAGGGGTGGAGGTTGCAGACCGGATACCTCCGACGCCGGTCGCTATGACCATCACCCCGATGAACGGCGAATCTACGGTTGAAGGCGACTTCCAGCCCCGGATCTATAGCCGCCTGTATAAACGGCACGACGGTGTCTGGGGGCCCCGCGATCCCATCGGCGTAACCGGCCGGATCGGGGTATCGCTCGACGCCTTCGACAAGACCGACACGGCTGAGAACCTGCTGGCGGTTTACCGGCTTGAACTTCTGGTGGACGGTGAGCCCCGCTGGCTGACCAGCTTCGACCGGTTCGACTTTGAACAGGCAAGACAGCTCGAACTCGAACGGGATTACCGCCTGTATCGCCGTGGTAAGGGGCTCTTTCACCGGCTGTTCCAGATGCCCGGCGACAATCTTGAGCTCACCGACGGTGATGGGATTATCGATATGGAGGCCTTTGGCCGGGATACTATCGATGTGTCGATCCTGCTGAGCGACCGGACAGGGAACTCGAGCCGGGTTGAATTCATACTGGTATCAGACCTGGAGCCTGCCGACAACCGGCTGGTGGGCGGGGAGCCGCTGGTCAGCTTCGACGGATGGGGAAGTCGGGGTCAATCCAGGATAACCTTTGACATCTTCGACAATTACTGCAGGTTCGGTGGGCCGCCCGGAATTGAAGGATTCAGGCTGAAAAGCGAACTGGATGTAACTCTTGCCGCCAGGCCTGTCGAAGGCGGCGTAGCGGCGGTCTGGCTTCCACCTGCTGGATTTGGAGGCCGCCTGGCTGTGACAGCTCTTGACCACAACGGCCTGGAAGTCGATTACAGGGAGATTGAGTTATACTCCGTTCTGCCGAACCATGGAGCGGTTGTTCGTTCGAATGATGGTCTGTTTGGAACCGAAATCCCACCTCAGGCGGTTTACGACACGCTATGGGTTTGGATGGAACCTGAACCCGCCTACGACGTTCCGGGCTGGATCGAGTCGGTCTGCAGCGTCGAACCACGCGATCAACCTCTGGCTGGAGCGGTGAAAATCAAGCTGTCACGAACCGGTGTTGAAGACGATACCCTCGGCTGGGGACTGTATTATCTTGATAAGCGGCACGGCTGGACCTTTCTGGACAATAAAAGAGAAGGGGATTACTGGACCGGGCCGGCTCTGAGCTGGGAGCTGTTCGGCCTGGTGCGGGACCTCGACACACCGACAGTAATAATCAGATCGCCTGTTGAGGGTGAAACACTTAGAACGACCAGGCCGGTATTTGAAGCCTTCGTCATCGATTCGACATCCGGTCTGGTTGCTGATGGGTTGACGATGATACTCGATGAAAAGAGACTGCCGGCCGAATATGACCCCCCTCGCGACAGACTCGTATTTCAACCCTGGCACGAGCTGACCATAGGACCCCATCTGCTTGAGATTGAAGCTGTTGACCGCGTGGGCAACCAGACCCGGCAGGCGGTGGAATTCGTGGTAAAGCCTTAGTTTCAAATATTGGCCGGACAGGCCTGTCCGGCCTACCTGATGGTGCCGGACAGGAGTGTCCGGCCTACTTAATGATGCCGGACAGGAGTGTCCGGCCTACCTTGAAAGGAGGAGAGGAAGATGTATCTGGTAGATCTTGAGAACAACATCATCCACGATATGAGCTTTGTCCGGTATGAGTGTCAAATCAAGAAGATACCGGAGGACAAGCGAAAGAAGATCTACAGCCTGCAGACAGTCAAGACAATGCTCGACACCGACCACAGGCCTAAATATAACGGCTGCCAGTATTGTATGTCGGAGTATCACCTCTTGGATTTTACCAAGATATTCGGCTGAGAAGGGGTTGTTCGAGCACCTTAACACCCTGATAGACACCCTGTCCCACGACCACCGCCGGGGTGCTGCCGAGATTGTCGAAGACGCCGCCGGGCTGTTCATCGACATCGCAAGGCATGGATCCCAGAACCCTACGGGTGCGGAGCAGCTCTTTTCCAGCGCGGTGCGGAGGTTGGCGCGCGGACAGCCGACTATGGCCCCAGTGCTGAACCTGCTCAACCGCACCTGCCTGGCAAGGGAACGGGCCTGGGATGATTGGGAGGCATTCACCGGAAACCTCACCGCCTACCGCGACGAGCGGCGAAGTCAGCTTGACATAATGGTCGAGCATGCTGCTGAACTTCCCTGTGTTGAGGGGACGCTGTTGACCTTTTCCAACAGCTCGACTGTAGTTCGGCTTGTCACCGCCTGCCGGGAACTCGGCTGGCCGGAACGGGTCATCTGCGGGGAGGGGAGGCCGGTGATGGAGGGACTGGTAATGGCGCACAAGCTGACCGCGGCCGACGTCCCGGTAACACTCTACACCGACGCTGCGCTGATGTCCCGTATCGTGGAATGCGATGGGGTCTGGGTCGGCGGGGACAGCCTCAGCCGTCAGGGGCTGGTCAATAAGGTCGGCAGCCGTGCGCTGGCGATGCTGGCAAGGGCCGGGGAGATGCCATTCATATCCCTGATGGCCTCTGATAAGCTGCTGCCCCATAGTATGATACCATTCTTCAAGTTCCTTCCGCAGAACCCCCACGAGATCGCCTCCGATGAGGCTGATGAGCTGGAAGTGGTCAACGAATACTACGAGACTATACCCAACGAGCTGGTCAGCTACATCTTTACAGAACAGGGGCTGGCCCAACCTGAGGTGCTGGTGGATGCCATCCAGCACGAACCGGTAAGCGCCCTGTTCAGTCAGCTCGTCCGGGATTAGTTGGTGAAGGTTATTTACGTTGCCCCGGAGCACGTTTCAGGCGGATTTTCACTCTTCGCCAGTGGGCATCGAAGCCGTGGCAACGAGTGCCGCTGGACAACCTTCTTCAGGAGCGAGTTCGACTTTCCTGAAGACATCTGCTTTAACCTGCTGGGTATGCCGAACCGCGGGTGGGGCAGGTGGCTGAGGCGCATCGTGAAGCATAGTGCAGGTCAGGCTGAAGTGATCGACCTGCCGGATACTCTTCCTGTATGGCAGCCGGGCTCGGCATTTGAATATCTCCTCTTCAGACTGCGAGATGCGATCAACGCCCCCCGCATCCGCCGTGCTATCGAGCGCTGGAACCTGAACGAGTTCGACATCTACCACTTCGAGCAGGGGATAGACCCTTTCCGTGACGGCCGCTGGGTGCGCGAACTGGCCGCACGCGGTAAGGGCATCGTCTGTTTCTACCACGGCACCGATATACGCAACCGGGGAATCATCCCCGCTGTCCATAAGGCTTCGGCGCTGAACATGACCTCAGAGATCGACCTGCTGGATCGCCTGCCAGGGATGAGATACCTGTATCTGCCCATTGACACTGAAGAGCTGCATCCCCATCCACGTCCGGAGGACGGACGCATCCGTATCTGCCACGCGGCTCGAAACCGGATGCTGAAAGGCAGCGACCTGATTGAGGAGGTTGTGTGCAGGCTGGCGGAACGGTATCCGGTCGATTGGGTGATGATTGAGAATATGACACATAAGCGCGCAATTGAGGTCAAGGCCGGCTGCGACATATTCGTCGATCAGGTGACCGATCGGGGCGGATGGGGCTACGGTGCCAGCTCGGTTGAAGCCCTCGCACTCGGATTGCCGACTCTGACCCGCATCAATACGCAGGTAGCCGATTTCCTCTGTGAACATCCATTCATACCGGCGACGCCTGAAACCCTCGAGGCCGAGCTCACCGGGCTGATTGAAGATAAGGCCAGGCGCAGGGAGCTCGGCCTGGCTGGAAGGCAGTGGGTTACCCAGAGGCACGGGCTCGATTCGGTGATGGACACCCTGTATGGATACTATCGGGATGCGGGTCTGATTTGAAAATCGCCTGGATGCTGCCGAACCTTCACCTGACCGGCGGAGCCCGGGTGGCGGTGGAGCTGTCCGACCGTATGGTCGAGAGAGGGCACCGATTTCACATTATGATACCGTCCGGGCGGCGTAAATTGCCGTGGCTGTGCCGGGCCGAGGTGATTGAATGTGGTCCGCCGGTAAAAAGCCCCCTGTTTGCAGTGCCGGTGGGATTGACAGCGATGGCAACCAGGCTGCCGCGGGTTGACCTGATAGTTGCATCTATGCCGCCCTACGCGCTTCTGGCCAGGAAGGTGGGACGGTGGCGGCGTATACCCACAGTCAACTATGTTTTGAACGACGACGTTCATTTTTTTGATGACAGGAGCTTCATCCGTAACGTTTGGATGTTATCTTTATATCGCAGTATGGCCCGCAGGAGCATCCGTCGGACACCTCTGATAGTTAATTCGCACTGGACCGCAGTGCGCTGTGTGGCTGAGGGTGGCTCCCGACCGATGGCCATAGTCCCGCACGGGTTCAACCCGGATATCTTCTACCCCAGGGAGACTCCGCTCGAACCTGAGGATACGGCCAGGCTGGTGACCATCGGGCGGCACGTGCGCTGGAAAGGATTGGCGGAGCTAATCGAAGCGCTGAATCTGGTCCATAGACAGCATTATCCATTCAGATTGCGGGTTATCAGCCAGGACGAGCTCGATCTATCACCCGCACAGTTCCCGGTTGAACTGGTGAAACCCGTAGATGATCTGGAGCTGGCTGAGTTCTATCGTTCGAGCGAGCTCTTCATTCACAGCTCCTGGTTCGAGGGCTTCGGTATGCCGCCGCTTGAGGCTCAGGCCTGCGGCCTGGCGGTGGTGGCTACCGACAGCGGAGGGGTCAGGGAGTTCCTGCGCGATGGCGATAACGCCGTTATGGTCCCGCCCCGGGAGCCTCGCACGCTGGCTCGAGCTATCCAGCGACTTATCGAAGACGCCGATCAGCGCGGGAGATTGGCCGCACGGGGGCTCCAGACCTGCACAGAATTCAGCTGGGAGCTGGCAACCGACCGATTTGAAGCTGCTTTGAAAATGGCTATTGAGACCTGCTGACTGTGGATCCGGGTGACATAACCGTTATAATCCCGACCTGTAACGCATTGCCACTACTGGTAAGGACCATCGCCTGCCTTGAAGTGCAGCGGCCTCTCCCCGGCATCTTTCAGGTTGTGGTTGTTGACGACGGATCCAGCGATGGCACCGGCCAGTGGCTGAACAGCTATCCCGGTCCGTTGGATCTTGAAGCCGTTATCCTCCCCGGCAATCGTGGACGAGCCGCCGCCAGGAACACAGGAGCTACACGGGCTTCTCGACGATTACTGCTCTTTTTGGACGGTGATATGGAGTTCGGTCCCTACCTGGTATGTGGACACGCTCACAGGCACAGGAATGAAAACCACGTCATATTGGGAAGGGTTCAATATGAGCGTTCGCTGGGCCGACGGGGATTTGCCAGGTATATTGAGACCCGCGGTTCTGCCAAGCTGCCCACGGGCATGTCACTGCCGGGACGTTACTTCCTCAGCGGTCATGTTTCGTTCCCGCATCATCTTTTCCAGGCTGCAGGGGGCTTTGACGAGCGGTTCCAGGCTCACGGCGGGGAGGACCTCGACCTCGGAATGAGGCTGGTTCAGGCCGGAGCGCGGTTGGTCTGGGCGCCAGATCTGGTCGTCAGACACCTTCATATAAGGACCCTGAATATGGTGATCGACATGACACGTGAATACGGCCTGAGAAGCGTTCCGCTGCTTCTCGATAAGCACCCCGAACTTTACGAACAACTGAAGCTCGACTGGCCTGAACGGGAGGGGCTGGTCGGAAAGTGGCGTCGGATGCTCCTGTCGAACGTCGTCTATCAAATAGCTGTAACAATCGCAGAATTACTGAACGAATTCGCGGCTCCGGCTGCGCTGTATGACTACCTGCTGTTTCGATCTTATTATAATGGATACCAGGAGGCCCGCGAGCGGCAGTGATGAGTCATCAGTTCACTGATATTAATGGGGTCACTTTATAGTAGATACCAAATTGATTCACTTTGAAGGAGGACGGGGCTCCGCACCCGTCCATCAACTGTTCGAGTATTCACAGGGACAGGTCAGGAGACCTGTCCTCCAAAGCGAATGTGCACAATGGCGATAATCCTCGACGGGAAGGCCCTCTCGGCCCGGATCCGCACCGGACTTAAGGAGCAGCTTGAGCTTCAGATGGCAAAGGGTCAACCGCAACCGTTTCTGACAACGATGCAGGTTGGGGACGACTTGCCTTCAACCGTGTATATCCGTGCCAAACAGAGGGCATCTGAGGAGCTCGGGATCGGCTTCCGACACCACAAGCTGGCGGCCGATATCTCGATGGATGAGCTGCGCGGGCAGGTGAGTGAGATCAACCACAACCAGTCCGTTCACGGTCTGCTGGTGCAGAGTCCCCTTCCGCAGCACCTGGATGAGGTGGCCGTTCAGCGGATGGTGGCACCTGAGAAGGACGTGGATTGCTTCCATCCCGAGAATGTGGGACTGCTATATATCGGCAGACCCCGCTTTCAGCCATGCACGGCGGCGGGGGTTATCGAGATGCTGCTTAACTATGGCTTTGATCCGTCGGGCAAGCGCGTGGTGGTGCTCGGACGGTCGGTTATCGTCGGCAGACCGCTGTCACTGATGCTGATGCTCAAAGCTCGCGGCGGCGACGCCACTGTCACTGTCTGCCATTCCCGCACCCATGACCTGCCTTCAATCACCAGGCAGGCCGATATCCTGGTGCCGGCGGTGGGACAGGCTGAGATGGTCAGAGGGGACTGGGTCAAGGAGGGTGTGGTCGTTGTCGATGTCGGTATCAACCGCGTTCCCGATCCATCCGCCGAACGGGGCTATCGGCTGGTCGGCGATGTCGCCTTTGACGAGGTCGAGCCCAGAGCCGCAGCCATTGCGCCGGTGCCCGGAGGCGTCGGCCCGATGACGGTTGCTATACTTATGAGCAATGTTATGCGGGCGGCGGGTTACAACATCAGTCATTAAGAGGGTGGTATTGAGTTGCAAATAGAAGACAGATAAAGTATATTTAAAGACTGAATTATAATTGCTGCCTGTCGGCCCTTCCGCTGCAGGAACGGTCGAACAGGGTCTGTCGGCGCTTAACCCAAAGGGTGATTATGCGCATTCAATATCTCACCGGATGCCTTGTGGCCGTGGTCGCGTGCATCCTGGTCATAGGTTGCGGCGGAGCCAGGGAGGAGATTGCGGTTCTGCCCGAGGAGACCGCCGTAGAAGCCGAACCGACTGAACCGCAGTATGAGTTCGGCGTTATCGTGGAGACCCCGGCTGAACCGGTGCAGCTCACCTCCGAGGAGGCCGACAACGGTATAGGAAGCTTCCACCCTGACGGCGAGCTGGTTGTCTTCCAGTCGAACCGGGACGGCAAATGGCAGATCTACGAGCTTGATCTGGGTGACCAGACCGAGCGGATCCTGATTGCCAGCGAGGCCAACGACGAAAACCCGGTCTGGACTCCTGACGGTGAAGCACTGCTGTTCGTGTCAGACCGCGACGGGAGCGGCGGTGAATGGGAGAGGGATATCTACAGCTACGACCCGACAGACGAAACGGTCATCAGGATGACCGATGATCCCTGTGACGACTGGTTCCCGGTGCCGCTGGACGATGACAGCTTCCTGTTTCTGTCCGAACGGGAAGCCGATGCCGGGCCCCCGACCCATCAACGTGAGAATGCTCTATACCGGGGCTTTCTGGATGGAAGTCAGCCGATACAGATTGTCGGAACCCAGATCGATCCCAGCGCACCGGCTCAGTTCGGTGACGGAAGGTTTATCGTGCGAACTCCCGACGGAGAGCTGATCATATTTTCAATCATATCCGGAACCAGTGAGCAACTGACGCCCACAACGCTGCGGTGTGGGGGCTCCGCAGTCAATCCGGAGATGGGTTGGCTGGCCTTCTGTGCCCGCGAAGAGGGCTCATACGGGCTGTATCTGCTGGACTTGGAGAACAACATCATTCAGCGTCTGTTAACCGACGGGGGGGATGTTCTTTTCCCACAGTTCTCCACCGACGGCGGTTCAATCCTCTACACCTCCGAGGTGAACGGTCATTACCAGCTTTTCAACCTGGTGCTGGTGCAGTAATTGCAGACAACCTATTGATGATGCGGGATATGCCATCATCAATTAGCTGCAGACAGGTGCATCGGAAAGAGAGTTCATCTGTGAGTTCAATACCGGTCTGAGGTGAGGGTTTTGTTGTTGTCTGTGCAATTTTTGTGTATTTTTCAACTTTCTGAGCAAAATTCGACCCCTCTGAGTGGGCTTTCGTTATGACGATTCGATTAACATCAAGCCGGCCGATACGGTTAACTTTGGGCGTTCGGCTCTCACATAAAAAAAGATGACCATACTTCTGCTGATCCTGGTAGCCCTGTGTTGCTATGGCGTCTTGGAGTTCCATGGCCACCAGAAGCGGCTTCAGCGCATACCCCTTCGCATACACGTCAACGGTTCACGCGGCAAGTCATCCGTTACCCGGCTGATTGCGGCCGGTCTGCGCGCCGGCGGCATACCCACCATGGCCAAAACCACCGGAACCCTTCCCCGCATAATCGACACCGACGGCAAGGAGATCGCCATCGTCCGCGACCAGCGCCCCAACATTATTGAGCAGATAAAGATCCTCCGATACATTGAACGCTGGAAGCCACGGGCGATTGTCATCGAGTGCATGGCCATACTGCCTGAATATCAATGGATCTGCGAACGGCAGATGATCAGATCTCACGTCGGAGTTATCACCAACTGCAGGCTTGATCACGTCAACGAGATGGGACACTTCAGGGAACAGATCACAAGATCGCTTGGGAACACCATTCCCAGAGGGGGCGTTCTTTTTACCTCCGAAAAGACCAACCTGCACGTCCTGAAAGAGATAGGTGAAGAGCAGGGAACGAAGGTTGTCCGGGTGGGTGGTAAGGATGTGACCCGTGAGGAACTGGAGCGCTTCGGGCATATTGAGAATCCAGCTAACGTGGGATTGTCCCTTGCGGTGTGCGAGTGGGCGGGGGTGGATCGTGAAACCGCACTGGAAGGGATGTATAAACCGGTCCCTGACGCGGGAGCCCTGAGGGTTGCCCTCTGCCGGGAGGGGAGCAAGGAACTGGTCTTCGTCAATGCCCTGGCAGCCAACGACCCGGAATCTACCCTCGAGATCTGGCACCAGATACGTGAAAGATATGCACCGCTGGGTAAGGTTATTATCCTGCTGAACTCCCGCGCCGACCGCCAGGATCGCAGCATACAGCTCATCGAGATGGTGTTGAGCAACATCGATTTCGATTTCATCGTCCTGACCGGGGAAAAAACCCAGAGATTTATGATGCAGTTGGCTTCGCATCAAGTTTCTAAAGAGAAATCGATAGGTCTTGGTTGGATGAAACCGGAAAAGGTATATCAGATACTGTTTGATTTAATCGAGGGTAAAGGAACGATTCTTGCGATTGGTAATGTGGGAGCCGGCGGATTGGATCTGTTCCGATATTTCTACAGGCAGAGGATCTTCCTGGAGGGGGTAAGTTGCCCTCACTGCGGACACAGCATGATGGACCAGTCCCGTCTTATCGATGGTTTTCCATCTATTGGGGTGGTCATATCGTTCGAGGGTCAGAAAGGCTGGCTCGGACTATCCAATATATATGGTAGCTACAACATAGAACTTAAGTTAAAAGTTCCACAAGATGCGGTGGTTCGTATGTTCTGTCCGTATTGTCACGCCGAACTGGTCAGCACCGATAACTGCCCCGAATGCGGCACACCCATGGTGTTGGTGACCGTGAGCGGAGGGAGAACTGCCCACATCTGTCCACGCCGCGGATGTAAAGGACATCTGCTGAATATGGTATGAAAGAACTCACAAAACTTTTTTATGGAGCTGCTAACTTGGAAAGTAGTGGTATGCGCTGTTCGATATCCGTCAGTGGATCTCCAGGTCATTATCGGAAACTCCGGCTCAAGGAGAGGGGGGATCCGGTTTGATAGAGATAGCAATAGGGATCGGTGTTGCTTTCAGCCTGGTGTTTCACGAGGTCTTCGGACTGGCGGCGGGGGGGATCGTTGTCCCGGGATATATAGCACTCAATTTCCACGACCCGTATCGGCTGGCAGGGACGTTGATTGTAGCGCTGTTGGCGTGGATATGCGTCAGGATTATCGGACAGTTTGTATTCGTTTACGGGCGGCGGCGAATGGTGCTGGCGGTGCTGCTGGGCTTTATCTTCGGATACTTTCTCCGGCAGATATTCACCATAGGGATAGGGGATGTCCGGCTGGAGGCCATTGGGTATATCATTCCAGGACTTATCGCCAACTGGATGGAGAGACAGGGGGTCTTCAAGACCATCACCACACTGCTCATAGGCGGCGCAATAGTTCGGTTGATGGTTATCCTGGTAACCGGCGGACGGTTGATTAGCAATGTTTAGACCAACCATCAGATCGAACTTATGGCTGGGTCTGATGACCGTGGCCTTCCTGGTGCTCTACTACTGGTCGGAGACCAGCCGGGTGACTGTGCGAACGCCGCATTGTGAGGCCAAGCTGGAAGCGGCTTATACGATGACCGAGGCTCTGGAGACCCTTCAGGACACCCGACTCCCCCAACTCGAACTGTCCCCCCGGGAAGGAACAGTTGGCCCGCTTATATACACTATGTTAGGGGAGAAGGACAGCCCTATAACCACCGATGAGGGGCATATCGAGGAGAAGATAACGGCGCTGAACCCGAGCTTCGCTGCAGCAATGGTCGATATGCTCACCACGGCTGGGGCCGAAGCCGGTGACACCCTGGCAGTGCTTCTGACCGGTTCGATGCCCGGTGCTAATATAGCCGTCTATGCAGCCGCCAAAGCGCTGGGTCTCGATTTGGTTGTAATTACCTCGGTTGGGTCGTCCTGGTGGGGTGCGAATATCCCCGACTTTACCTGGCTCGATATGGAACGCGTCCTTTTCGACCGGGGTTTATTTACCTTTCGTTCCGTAGCCGCCTCAACCGGAGGCAGCGATGACCACGGTGGTTTGCGCCTCTCCGGTCCTGGGCGCAGAATGATAGTTGAGGCAGTGGATCGCAACGAACTGACTTTCATCCATCAGGGCACCCTTTCCCAGAATATCCGAGCACGGCTCGAGCTGTTCGAGCGTGTGGTTCCGTTAGAATCCTATAAGGCTGTGGTCAATGTCGGGGGCGGGGTGGCGG
>MWJR01000179.1 GCA_002127415.1 Calditrichaeota bacterium AABM5.125.24 | reverse complement strand
GCTTGCTGAGGGTGGCCCGGACAGCTTGCTGAGGGTGGCCCGGACAGCTTGCTGAGGGTGGCCCGGACAGCTTGCTGGACGGGTTTCATCTAAATTGAGTTTGCCTTAATGCCAAAACATTATGAGACCGAATCCCACGCCCATTACCTGACCTTCGGCTGCTATAGAAGGATGTGGTTGTTCAAAGATCCTACGATGTATGGCAAGTTTCTCGAAATAATTGACAGGAACCGAAAAGCCAATGTATTTGAGCTGTGGGCTTACGTTGTGATGCCGAATCATGTTCATCTGTTGATAATGCCTATAGGGGGATATAATATATCTTCCATTCTCTATCGCATTAAACGCCCATACAGCCACTTTGCCATGCAGCATCTGGAAGAGAAGCACCCTGACATCGCCAGTAAACTTGTGGTTGAGAAGGGCAGGCGAACAGTAAAGCGTTTCTGGCAGCAGGGGGGTGGCTATGACAGGAACGTTTATACACCTGAAACCTTAAGTAAGACGATAGAATACATACATTTCAATCCAGTGCGCAGTGGATTGGCGAAGTCCACTGCTGAGTGGAGGTGGTCAAGTGCGGTGTATTATGAAACAGGAAGGCCTGACCCGATTGAAGTTGATAAACCTGTATGGTGGTAGTGACAATATCGATGCGATCTTTAGATGAAACCCGTCCAGCAAGCTGTCCGGGCCACCCTATCACCCTGTAACGGGGACAAGGCTGTCCGGGCCACCCGACCATCCGGAACATGCTCCCGTCATTCAATTAGATTTAACTCATTTATTTTCAAGCTTGTCATTGGATATCCAAATATTTTCAACACTTCATATGTTCTCTGAATGTTGTCATCCTTACTATTACAACTGTAACCCCAAATGCCTGAGTTACTTATATCAAAAGGTTCGTTTCGAGCCACATGAACCTCATTTTTGTTACGAGAGAATTTAGGATGATCAAGTAACAAGTTGAATTTGTCTTTGTGTTTCTCGTGCATTAATTCACAAACGGTTTTTAGTAATTCTATCCAATGTGTAATCTGGACGGGTGGCCCGGACAGCTTGCTGGACGGGTTTCATATAAAATAATTGGAATAGTTGAACCTGTAATGCTCAAGGAGTACCCATGCCCTCCATCGTCGAATGCGTGCCCAACTTCTCGGAGGGGCGCGACCGCACCATAATTGACGCCATTACCGGCGAGATTGACAAGGTCGCCGGCGCCGAGCTGCTGGATGTTGACCCCGGCGAAGCCACCAACCGCACCGTAGTCACCTTCGCAGGCGAGCCGGAAGCCTGCCTGGAGGCCGGCTTCAACTTCGTCGCCAGAGCCGCCGAACTCATCGATATGTCGGGCCACAAGGGTGCTCACCCCCGGATGGGCGCCACCGACGTCTTTCCGTTCGTGCCGGTCTCAGGGATGACGATGGACGACTGTGTCGAGCTGGCGCGGCGGCTGGGCAAACGGGTCGGCGATGAGCTCGGCATCCCGGTCTATCTCTATGAATACGCCGCCACCCGCCCCGAACGTAAGAGCCTGGCCGACTGCCGCATCGGGGAATACGAGGGGCTTAAAGCCCGCGTCGGCGACCACAAATGGACACCCGACTTCGGCCCCGGCGCCTTCAATCCGAAGAGCGGCGCTACGGCCATCGGCGCGCGCGACTTCCTCATCGCATGGAACATCAACCTGAACACCAGGGACACCAGGCTCGCCACCAGGATCGCCAACCGCCTGCGCGAACGGGGCTACGGGATGAAGGATGAGAATGGCCGCTTCGTCCGCGACGACGAAGGTAAGGTGGTTATGGTCCCCGGCAAGTTCGAGGGCACCCGGGCGGTCGGGTGGTTCATCGACGAATACCGCCGGGCTCAGATCTCGATCAACGTGGTCAATTATAAGCTCTCGCCGCCGCACGCCATCTTCGACGAGGCCTGCAGGCTTGCTGAAGAGTTCGGGGTTCGCGCCACCGGCAGCGAGCTGGTCGGGCTGATCCCCCTCGACGCGATGCTGCTGGCCGGGAGACACTACCTTAAAAAGCAGGGAGTCATCACCGGCGTCAGCGAGGCCGAGGTGATTCACGCCGCTGTCCTGTCGATGGGGCTGGAAGAGGTTGCTCCCTTTGACCCCCACGAGAAGATCATCGAATACCGCCTGCGCAGACCGGGGCTCTTGACCTCGAAGAAGATAACCGACTTTATGGACGAGCTGGCCTCCGACAGCCCGGCTCCCGGCGGCGGGTCGGTGGCGGCGCTGTGCGGGGCGCTGTCGGCGTCGCTGGCATCGATGGTCGCCAACCTGACCTTCGGCAAGAAGGGCTACCGGAAGTATAACGCTGAGATGGACGCCCTGGCTGTGCGAGCTCAGGAGTTGAAGGACAAGCTGACCGACCTGGTTGACCGCGACACCGAGGCCTTCAACCGGGTGATGGCCGCCTTCGGCCTGCCCAAGAAGACCGACGAAGAGAAGGCCGCTTATGAAGAGGCTGTGGCTGAGGCCACCCGCGGCGCAGCGCTGGTGCCGTTCGAGGTGGTATCTATGATGCCGGAGGTAGCCCGGCTGGCCCGCACCGTCGCCGAGAAGGGCAACGTCAACCTGACCCCGGATGCAGGGGTATCGGGACTGACGGCTGGACTGGCGGCTCGCGGCGCAGCCTACAACGTCCGCGTCAACCTCCAGAACCTGCCCGACGACGACTTTACCCGCAAGCTGAAGGAGGACACAGACAGGATCCTGGCAGAGGTGGATGAGGTTGTGAAGGAGATACGCGGTATCATCGAAGGCAGGTTATGGGAAGAATAAAATTCCATTTATCGATGTTTTTGTGGGGGCGCAAGGCCTTGCGCCCCCTATAGACGGGATTAATCTGCACATCTACCTCCAGGAGCATCCACGACGGAACAAATCCCCCACTCGGTCATATAACGGAGAAATGCCACCAGTAGCCCGGTCGGCTTTCGGACCTGTCCGTTATGCCGTGGGGGTTGACCAAGTCCGACAGAGGAGGAAATATGACCGCAAAACATTACCGCTGGTTGACGATCGCCGTGGTAGCGCTGCTGCTTGCCGGCTTCGGCGTCGTCCAGGCCCAGACCGAGACCGAGGAGGAGGTGGTCAAGGTTACCAGCAAAGAGAAGGCCTTTATGGGGGTGTATCCGGACAATCTGGATGAGGATGACCGGGAGGCGCTGAACTTCGAGGGGGAGGGCGTCCTTATCGAGGATGTCGTCGATGAAGGGCCCTCCGAGAAGGCCGGCATTGAGGCCGGGGACATCGTCATCCGGATGGATAACAAGACCATCTCTTCCACCCGTGATCTCCGGGGTTGCCTCAAGGGCCACAAGCCCGGCGACAAGATGAAGGTCGTGGTCATCAGGAAAGGTAAGGAGAAGGACTTCAAGGTCAAGCTGGGCGAGCAACCCGAGGAGATGTTCTCTTTTAACTTCCCCAAGCACTTCCCGTTCCACGGCCGTTCCGGATGTGATAAGGGCGGCTTCCTCGGCGTGCACACGACCACGCTCGAAGACCAGCTGGCCGATTATTTCGAGGTTGAATCCGGCGCTCTGGTCGAGAAGGTGGTGTCGGAATCGCCCGCTGAAAAGGCCGGTCTAAAGGCCGGCGACGTCATCACCGGAGTGGAGGACGATGAGGTCGTCTCGACCTCCGACCTGATCGAGGCGGTCAGGGACCGCGATCCGGGTTCTGAAGTCAAGCTGAAGGTCGTCCGCCGGGGGAAGGATATGGCCGTCAAGACCACCCTGGGGGAGGTTCCTGCCGGTAAAATGGGCCGGGGAATTAAGAAGCGGGTGGTCGTTGACTGGGACGAGGAGGATTTCGACCTCGATGAGCTGATGGAGACCATCCATGAAGCACTTGAGGACATCGACATCCAGATGGATTCAGGGGGCAGGGAGTTACGCGAGGAGATGGACGAGCTCAGGAAGGAGCTGAAAGAGCTGAAGAAGGAACTGCGGGAAAACAAAAAGGAGTAGGGGCACACGGCGTGTGCCCGAAATGATGGGTGGGACGGACATTCCTGTCCGCTGTCTGGGTTGGGACAACCCCGACTACAGACCTGCTATGTCCATTAAAACCACCCCTCCAGCCGCACGTGCAGCCTGGCCCTGGAGGGGGGTTCGTCGGCGGCCAGGGCCAGATCCAGTCCCAGCCTTCCAGCCCGGGTGAGTAGCCCTGCCGTGACGCCGACCGAGGCTGGATACCGCTCGTCGGGTTCAGCCCGCCGGTCGGTGCGGTAGATGTAGCCGAGGTCGCTGAAGCAGCCGAGAAATCCCGAAGCATCGGGACGCCAGCGCAGCTCGACCGTTCCCCATCCGGCGCCTCTGGCAAGCATCCGCTCCTCGGCGAATCCCCTCACCGAGCCGATCCCGCCCACCCGCACCAGCTCTTCGGCCACCACTCCCGAGCCGGCGATGTCGCGCGCCTCGAACCGTCCGAACATCACCCAACTTCGGGCAATGATTCTCGCGGCCTGAAGTGACCCTGTCTCCCGCCGGAGGTGGCTGGTCTTGCGGCCCGGAGCGTCCCATTTTCGCGAACCGGCCGCCGAAGCGACCCTTGCAAGATAACCGCGGGTGGGGTTCCATGGATGGTTCAGACGGTCGAGCGTCAGCCCGGCCTCCAGCCATACCGCCCGCGAGCCGGATGCGGCCTCACCATCCCTCCCGATTCGCTCATCAGCGGCGCTGCCAGAGATGACTGTCCTATCCATCGGCTCCCACTCAACCCCAAACTTGCGCCGGGTGGTGGTTCCGAGCGTGTCCTCGCTCCACTGTTCGAGCTCCAGGGTGGCGTGCCACGGACGACCGAAAAGCCACGGCTCGCGGTAGCCGGCGCGGATCCCTCGCCGGTCTGGGTTGAGTCCCAGCCAGGCAAACTGAAGCCGGCGACCCGTGCCGAGGATGTTGCCGAATTCGAGCTGCAGCTCCCCGGTAGGGGTGTCCTGACCCGGCGCCGCAGACACCACGCCGGAGATGCTGTTGACCCGCCGCTCCATAACCGGTATCTCGACCGTGACCAACCCGGGGCCGGTCTGCCTGAGACGAGGCGGACCAGCACGGTCGATGAACGGCAGCCGCTCAAGCCGCTCGTGAGCCCTCCTGAGCCCCGAACGGCTGAACCGATCACCGCGCACCAGGTGGCTCTCGAGGGTAAGCAATCCCGGCCTGGTAAGCCTCGCTCCGGGGAAACGAACCGCTCCTATCCGCTCGAACGGTCCCGGTTCAACCCGCAACTGGAGCCTGGCCGACAACGCACCGTCACCCGCCGTAATCCGGTGAGGAATGACCGTCACCTGCGCGAACGGGAAGCCGCTGTCGGTCAGATGGTTCAGTATCTCTTCGGATCTCTCGGTCAGTAGCGTCCCTGTCAGTCGAGCGCCGGGTGGAAGGTTCGCCGCTTCGAGCTCGTCAAAGCCCGATATAGAGCTTTCGCCCACCACAACCGGATCGCCCTCGGAGATGAACAGCTCGACTGTTTCCGCACCTTCATCACCGCGATGAACTACCGAATCCAGTCTGGCGGTTGGATACCCATCCCGTGCAATAGCCTCAAATAGACTCTCCACCAGATCCGACAGGGCTTCAGGATCGACCTGCGCCCGCCGTTCCATTCCGGCCATATGCAGGCATTCAGATGGGCTGTAATGATCAGCGTGGATTACTACCTGCAAGGGGTTCTGGCGCGGAGTTTCAGCTATTATGCCCGATGCGGTCGACATCAGGCAAACCGCAGTGCAGATCAGCGTCCGTTTGATTCCCTTCGGACTCATAGTCTGACCGTGAATTCGACCAGTCCGGAATTGGTCGGTCGGTTGTGACCGCGCCATCGTCCGCGGTAGAAGGCGGTGGCGACTATGTTCTTCCCGAGCCGATAATCGAGCGAGGCGGTCAGATTCCAGTTGTCCCCGACCACCCAGCCTCGGGTCAGGTCGTAGCGTGGCGAAGAGACCGAGGAGGTCAGCTGCCGCCATTCCCCTTCGAGCCGCGCGGTTCCTGCTTTGCGGATGTTCCACACCAGACGGGGGCTGAGCCGCCTTTCGATGACCGAGGCGTCGTTCACGTCGTCGCGGCGGCGCTCGTAACCGAAGAGTATCCCGTATTCGAGGGGGCTGGGCGGCGGCCTGAGAGTCATTTCGACCTCACCGCCGGCGCCGGTCACGTCCGAGCGTGTTTCGCCAAACTGTATCCCCCGTCTGCACAGGTGCTCCCATACCGGCTGCGCTCGCCACCGAAGGCCTCTGCCGAGACGCTGCCTCAGACGGAAGCTGACCGCCTCGGTGGTGGAGACCTCGCCGCCCGACTGAGCCCGGTCTCGCTCCTCGTCCCGCCGCAGGGTCAGCTTGCCGTCGCCGGAAGGATGAGACTCAAGGAAATAGACGTCCAGCAGCCAGTTCCAGCGTGAGAACGCCGCTTCAGGTTCGCGAAAGGCGACCGGGTCAAGCAGGAAGGCTCGCCAGGGGTTATCCGCAGTGGTGGTCAGTTCGGCCTCGAAACGGCCGCTCGTGCCGGTGATGCCCAGGGGGTATGTTTCCAGCAGGTCCTCGCGTCTCTTCCGGCGGCGCGGTCGCCACTCCAGTTGACCGGTGAAGTCAACCCTGGTCGCCCGCCTGAGGGTGTCGGTAAGCACATCCCGCAACTCGAATTCC
This sequence comes from Calditrichaeota bacterium AABM5.125.24, assembly GCA_002127415.1. Lineage (GTDB taxonomy): Bacteria > Electryoneota > AABM5-125-24 > Hatepunaeales > Hatepunaeaceae > AABM5-125-24. The sequence goes on along the minus strand of MWJR01000179.1, from coordinate 5,665 downwards.
CCATCCGGGTCGGGGACAAAGCGGTCGCCCTCGCGTCGATAGCTGCCGCGACCCGGTCCGACATAGCTGGCCACCCGGGCTGAGGCGCGGTCATTGCCGGTGCGCAGGTCATAGTCGATTCGCGCCTTCCAGGGGGAGCCGGCCGGCGCGAGGTAGCTCTCCAGCGCCGCCGAGGTCGAGGTGACCGGTTCAGCCAGCGGGTCGGTGTAGGTCTGATTGTAGCGAAGCAGGTCCATCGACCACCCACCCCCCATCCTCCTGCCGCGCCAGCCGGCCTGAACGGTGCGGGTGTCCGAACGGTGAAGGATGTCGCCGTCATCCATATCGTCATCGAAGCGGTAGTTAAAACCTATGCTGACATCACCATTCCGGGGTAGATCATACCTCATCCCGGTCTGGTGCTCTATATACCGATAGCCGCCCTGCACTGGTCCGATGCCACTCAATCGGCGCGATTCCATCCGAATCGTGTAGCCCGGACGCAGCCGTCCCGCACCCCTCTCGACCGTTCCGGTGGCGTGAGTCCTGGAGCTCTGCTGACCTGTGGAGTCATCATCACCCTTCACACGGCCCAATCGCGATGAAAGGTCCCATCCCGTCACCCTCCAGTTTCCACCGAGCCCCAGCCTGCGCCCTGTGAACCGGTCGCCGCGCTCGAGGTAGCCGGCATCACCGGCCAGATCGAGCCCCTCCAGCGGACTGAGCGCGACCTCACTCTCGACGACCGTCTCCGGTTGGGGGACGTCCTCCGGGAGGTCCCACCGGTAGCGATGATCCACCTCTACCGAGCGGGCCAGCGGTTGAAAGTTGCGGTCTTCGTGACGGGCCAGGGCCGATATGGTAAGAGGCAGATCACCGGCAGACTGCCATAACCCGCTCCAGCGCCAGGCTGAACCGGCGTTGTCGTTATCATCCAGTGCGGACATGGTATTCCGGTCGTAGTTGGAGAGGGCCAGTTCAGCCTCTATAGAGAGCTCGCCGGTCCGGTAGGTTGCGGTCAGGTCGGCCAGGCTGTTGCGGTCTGGCAGCGGAAGCAGTCGCACCGGCGACCAGTCCCCGTTGCCCTCACCGACCCAGCGGTGGTGGAAGGCCTGTAAGGTGTCATCGTGAATGCGTTGATAGGCGCCGGTGGGGTCGGGTGAGAAGTCAACCTGCAGGTAGCCGGTCGGTCGGCCGAGGCTGTCGGGCTCGGAGAAGACCAGGATGGTGTCACAATCGGCAAAGTCCCAGACATAGTCCCCCTCTCCGAGCTCGACTGTATCAACGCCGGAGACCTGTGCGCCGGCCGGGTTGTCACCTGCGCTTCCGGCCGCCTCACGCCAGGGGTCGCTCCACTCGAAGGCCAGCGGCCGGTCGTCGTCTCGACCCTCCATTGCAACGGCTGCTTCAACGGTCAATCCTTCCTGCGATGCGCCAGGAGCCTGGACTGAGGCGGCGTAGAGATAGCGCGGATAGCCGATGTCGTTGTATTCGTATTCCACCTCGATACGGGAGTCGCTGCGGATGGGGAGGGATGGGTTGAAGGTGACGGCGCCGCGCTGGTAGTCGATGACGTAATCGGCCCTGCGCCCTCGGAACAGGAGCCGGCCGTTCAGATAGACCCGTTCGGTTCCCGCGGCGACAGAGATGTCCGGACTGCCGAAGCGGTCGGTCAGTTCATACGGTCCCTGGTCGCCGTCGCGGCCGTAAAACGCCGCCCTGCGGTAGCTGTTGTTGCCGCCGGCTACCGCCACTTCCGCATTGAGAGCGTGGTATTGTGCTCCGGCGCTGGCACCCTTCAACCGCCGCGAGAAGCTGCCGTAGCGACCGATATCCCAGGCCAGGTCCCAGTCGCCCAGCCGGGCCTCAAGGTGGGGTGTTGTGACCCGGAACAGCAGTCGGTCCAGCTCCGGAAGGGTGACCGACCCGCCGCCGCTCGAGGCGGGCAGATTGCGGTCGTCGAGAACCGCCTCGACGGTCACGTCAGTCGTCGGCCGACCCGACAGCTCGAGCTGCAGACCCGATGTAACACCGCCCTCTCCACCCTCCCCGAAACGGACCCCCCTGGTCAGCGTCCCGGAGCGGCGGATTCCACCCCAGGACGCCAGAGGATCGAGACCCCTCTCGCGTATGGATGGAGGGTAAATGTGCTTGGTTGTTATGATTGAGGTGTCATCACTGGTGGGTGTAAAGTAGTAGTAGGTCAGTCTGTCGGTGACAGCGGCAGACCGGTAACGCAGCCTGATGCTGTCATCAGGCGAGGTGTGGACGGTCGGCAGCAGTTCGAGCGAATGCAGGGAGTCTGACCAGAGGTAGTCGATCCCCGGCTGGAGTGTGTCCCCTTCATAAAGAACCAGAAGTGAGCCGCCTATCAGCCAGGGGTCACTTAGGTGAACCCGACCGCTGTCGGGTATTACGCTCGTTATTTCACGCCAGCCCCCCCCACGCGGCAGCAGGGGCGCTTGGCTGTGCGCCTTCTCCGGTGCCCCGGCCGTGAGCGTCAGAAGTATTAAAAGGCTGGTAACAGACCACTCAGAAACCAAAGATCCGGCCCCGAAGCGTCGGGACGCAATCCGCAATCCGCAATCTGCAATCCGCAATCCGCAATCCTAAATCAGGGATGCCCGATTGATCCTCGCACGACCCTCATAACCTTCACCCGTCCTCCACTCTCAGGCAATATGAAGAGCCGATTATCGCCCACAGGAATCGCATCCACAGCCGGGAGCACTCCCCAGGCTCTCAGGCTGTCGGGTGGGGCGGTGTAGGCTTCCCGTCGGCTGTCAAGACGGACGCAGGTCAGTTCGTCGCCCGCCACCCAGGCTTCCAGCCCCAAGACACCGACCCCTTTAGGGTTATGGAGCTTGACCGGGAACGACAGACCTGAGAGGCCGAACGGATCACAGAGTCTCAGCCGCTCGCCGTCGAGGACCAACAGACGGTCAAGTGCCGGAATATAGTTGACCCGTGTGGGTGAGCTCAGAAGATCCCCGCGAGGCAATGCCCAGCCGAACGGTGTGGCTCTGCCGTCCCTGGCTACCCTCCAGATGTCGCCGTCAGCCTGGTTGATGACATATAACGTGCCGTCGAGACCGCGACAGGCCGACAGCGGCTCAAACCGAAGCCCGCTCACATCTGGAACAACCGGCGGCAGCGACACCAACCGGCGGCTGAAGCGTGCGATCTCCAGCTGCCAGGGGTCCACGACCAGAAGCTCCATCCCCCCGTCTGATGTTATATCCGTCGGAGCGTTGAATGTTCCGGGAACACCTCCGAACTCGCCGGTCAGCTCTCCGGTCGAGTTCCAGACTACAATCCTCGGCGGCCCGTCGAACAGGGCGAACAGCTCGCCGCTTCCCCCGGCAGCCAGCGCCACACCGACGGCAGCGGGTCCCGCCGGCCAGGTGAGCTCGCCGATTGGCAGCAGCGCTACTGGCGGGGGTGGACCCAAAGCCGCCCACACCGGCGCCACCGCATAAAAGACAAGAAGCCATCCCGCCACGGCGGGACGGCCTCTCTTCATGCTGTTCGCCGCACTGCCGGTCATATCAACCATAGAACGGCGGACGCGATAGTGCCTGCTGATAGAGCTCCGAGAGCCGCTCTGCCGGCTGTGTCCAGCTGAAATCCGAGCTGATCCCGCGGCGCTGCAGCTCCTGCCAGGCCGTTCGGTCACTGTAAAGTTCAAGGGCTCGACGGAGGGCTTTCAACATCTCGCTGCTCTCATATCGGGTGAAGGTGAAGCCGTTGCCTCTCTTCTCAGCTGTCGAGTATTCTTCGACTGCATCGGCCAGCCTGCCGGTCCGCCTGACCACCGGCACCATACCGTAGCTGAGGCTGCGCATCAGGTTCTGACCACAAGGCTCACAGCGTGAGGGTGATAGATGGACATCGGCTCCGGCCAGGATCAGGTGGTGAAGCCTGTCATCCGGCCCGGGCCGGAGGGCGATCCGGTCGGGGTGTTGTTCAGCCTGGCTTCTCAGGGTCTCTTCATAATGCGGTTCACCTGAACCGTAAAAAACCAGTTGGACCGGTAGAGACAGCAGCTCCTTAAGGGACTCGGTGAGCAGGTCGAGCCCTTTGTTATCGGTAAGATCGCTTATCACAGCTACCAGTGGAACCTCCGGTTTCAGCGGCAGGTCAAGGCTTCGCTGCAGAGCCCCCTTACCCAATGCCTTTCCCTCCACGAAGTTGTCCAGGTGGTACTTTCGGGGGATAGAGCTGTCGGAGGCGGGATTCCATACCTCTGTATCGATCCCGTTCGGTATTCCGAACAGCTCGTCGCCTCGTTCAGAGAGCTCTCCGCGCAGTCCGCTGAGTGGCAGGTCCGGCTCATCATCTGAGAGTATCTCGCGCGCATATGTGGGGCTGACGGTCACGAGCAGATCGGCGGTTGCCACCCCCGCCTTCAGGAATGACACCTGTCCGTTAGACTCGAGTGGCTGCCCGGGTTCAAGTTCACTCCGGCTGAAGCCTATCTCGGCAGCCATTTGAAAGGGGAAGATCCCCTGATTGTCGAAGCTGTGCAGGTGGACGAGGGTCCGGGTTGAGCCGAGGATGTCTCTATAGCGGTCATTGCATCTGATAAGGTAAGGCACCAGGGCGGTCTGCCAGCCGTTGCAGTGGATGATGTCGGGGAACCAGCGCAGATGCATCGTGAGCTGAAGCGCTGCATGGTCGAGGAAGGCAATCCTGAGGTGACACTCGGAGTTATCTGAGCCCTCATTTCTGTCAAGACAGGGTCTCGGTTTGTCGTAGAGGATGTGATTATCGAGGAAATAGACCTGAACCTTTGAGCCAACCACGAAGCCGGATTTAATTGAGCATTCTTGCCTGCTCTGACCGATATCGATGGCCAGCGACTGGAGCCGGGCCACATCGCGCAGCCCGTAGTGTCTTGCGCGGATGGTCCGGTAGCGGGGGGTGATCAGCCGAACCTCGTGTCCCAGCCCCTTCAGAGCCTTGGGAAGGGCTCCTGCCATATCACCCGCCTCACAGGTCCGCGAAAACGGGACTACCTCGCTGGATAAATACAGAATCTTCAGGTCAGCCTCCTTCAGGGCGCACGCCGTGCGCCCCTACAATTTGAAGATGCAGTGGGGGCTGTCTCAGCCCCGACCGTCACGGTTGGGGACAACCGCGACTACGTTCATAAATTTCTGATTTCGAGTTGATCCGGAGGCACCGGGACGTCTCGGCGCGATATTTAATCGGCAATCCGCAATCCCAAATCCGCAATTAGAATGTCTCACACCTGTTCCGCCCCTTTTTTTTGGCCCGGTAGAGCGCCATATCAGCCCGGTTGATCAGTTCGTTGATGTTCTCGACGTCATCAGTGTTGGTGGCAAGACCGAAGCTGAGGGTCAGTCGTCCCCCCGGCTGGCGATCACCGAATTTGAAGGGGTGGTTCTCGATGGTCTTCCTGATCTTCTCCGCCACAACCAGTCCCTGTTCGAGGTTGGCTTCGGGCAGGATGATGGCAAACTCCTCCCCCCCGTATCGCGCCACCAGATCAACCTCGCGAACCCCCTCCTGCATGAGCTTCGAAGCCGTGATCAGAATGTGGTCGCCACGCAGGTGCCCGAAGCTGTCGTTGTAGTGCTTGAAGTTATCCACGTCTATCATTATCAGGGTAAGATTGCTGTGGTAGCGTCGGGAGCGCTTGAATTCACGTGATAGTTGCTCC
>MWJR01000358.1 GCA_002127415.1 Calditrichaeota bacterium AABM5.125.24 | reverse complement strand
GTTATACAGCGACGAGCCGGTCACCGAGGACGTTCTGACCGTCCTGATGCTGGGGGAAAACCTCGGCTGGCCAGTCTCTGCGAGGCAGTATATGGAGGAGGTCTACGAGGGATCGAATAGATACGGGTATGAGACCGAGGGCTTCCCCGAGCGGTTTGAATACAACAGCCTTTACCACGCCGAAGTTGGCAACTGGGACGGCCCGGACGATCTGGCACCGCTCCTGTCTGAAGGCGCTCACCTGGTCCACCACCTCGGCCACGCCCAGACCCGCCACGTGATGAGCTTCGACCGTGACGAGCTTGATGACGATCTCATCCGCAACAACGGCCGGCAGAACGGCTTCAACATAGCCTATTCCCAGGGCTGTTACTCCGGCGCCTTCGACAACCGCGAGATCGGTGCCAGCGAGTATGTCGGCGACTGCATTGCGGAGACCTTCATCCACAATCTTGCAAATGGTCTCGTGGCCTTCGTCTGCAACTCCCGCTTCGGCTGGGGAAGGAACAACAGCACCGACGGCGCCTCCCAGCACTTCCACCGCGAGTTCGTTGACGCCCTGTTCGGCGAGGATATAACCGTCATCGGCAGAGCCAACCAGGATTCCAAGGAGGACACCGCACCCTGGGTCAGTGACGCTGCCGACGACGTTGTCAGGTGGTGCTATTATGAGATCAACCTCCTCGGCGACCCCGCTATGGACATCTGGACCGACGAGCCTCGCGAGCCCGATGTGAAGTGTGTTCAGGCCCTGATTATCGGCCGCCCCAACTACCCGGTTACGGTCGAGGGTGTGGTCGGGGCGGTTGTCTGCCTCTCGCGCGAGGGTGTAATCCTGGCTGTGGAGGTGACCGATGAGGAGGGGGTGGCGCTGCTGGAGATGGAAGCCCCCGTCATCGAACCCGGACCGGTGACACTCTCGGTTGTAGCGCACAACTACCTGCCGTTCTTGACCCAGTTAATGGCCGTCCACCCGGACTGCGGCTACCCCTGGGTAGATCGACTGACGGTGGTTGACACCGCCGGCAACGGGGATGGTCAGGTTGACTTGGGTGAGGCTGTAGGTGTCAATCCGGTGGTCCTCAACATAGGACGGCAGCCGCTCGAAGGATTGACCGCCACCGTTGAGTGCGACGACCTGCTGGCGACGGTTATAAATAGCCATATAAGCTACCCTGATATCGGGCCCGAAAGTGAGGAGCTGCCCGGTGAGCCGGTTCAGATGGAGATCAGTCCCGACTGCCGCGACCTCCACGAGGTGGTCCTGATGCTCCATATGGAGGACATTGAGGGCGAGAACTGGTCACAGGAGGTCTCCTTTGACGTTCACGCGCCTATCCTTGGTGATGAATTTCTGATCGTGCAGGATGAGAATTGGAATGATAACGGAATGCTTGACCCGGGGGAGGAGATTGATCTGTTTTTGTCAATCGGTAACCTCGGCACCGGGCGGGCGGCGGAGCTTGCCGCCGAGCTCAGAACGGATAATCCGTATATCGAGGTGCTCGAGGACAGCTCCACCCTCGCCGTGCTGGAACCGAGCGGTCACACCGCCTTTGATGAGCCTTTCAGGGTTCGCGTCGCAGGGGACTGCCCCAACCCATACCGGGCGGTGTTCTACATCCGGCTCTCAGGAGCAGGGGGCTTCAACCGGTCATTCCTGGATGAGGTCGGTATCGGTGGAGCCTTCTACAGCTTCGATCGGGGTGAGGGTGAGTGGCGGCACAGCTGGATCGAAGATCGAGACTACGTCGACTCCTGGCACCTGTCGGATGAGGATAACCATACCCCGGGCGGCGGTAACTGCATCAAGCTTGGCAGCGAGGAGCCCGGCAAACGCTACGAGCCGGACACCTATTGTGCCATCTATATGCCTTCCTTCCGGGTCTGGGAGCCGATAGATCTGGTCTTTTGGCACAGGATCGATTCTGAGGATAATCCGGAAAACAGCATCCGTGCCTATGACGGCGGCTACGTCGAGACCTTTATGCCCGGTCAGGGATGGGTAACCATCTACCCGAGCACCCCTTTTGGCAGGCCGGAATACCCCTGTCTTAGTATGATTGGAGAGACGAACAGCCCTATGGGTATGGATCATCCGTGCTATTCGGGGCGTCACGACTGGGCGCCGGCCATCTTCGACCTTTCCCAATTTGAAGGGCTGCGGGTCGATATCCGCTTTGTTTTCGGTTCGGACGGGTCGAACGAGTTCGGCGGCTGGTGGATTGACGACGTGGAGCTGAGGCTGCCGACAATTATTGTGGCCCCGACCGATCTTGAAGGTGAGATCCATGGCAGAGGTGCCACTCTCAACTGGCAGACGCCTTCCCCTCTCCGTGACGACGATTATATCTATCCCAACGAGCTGGTAGGCTACCGTATATACCGCAGGTTTGATGATCAGACTGAGATGCTGGACACTCTGGTCGCTGACAACCGTTATCTGGACGATCTGGCAGGTCTGCCGCGGGGAAGCTATTTCTACCAGGTGAGCGCTGAATACACCACCGGTGAGAGCGAACCGTCGGAGCTGGTCGAGCTGTTCTGGCTGGCGGAGGTCGGTCGCGAGGTGGAGGCGTTGCCTGAGGAGTGGGGGGTGTCCGCCGTCTATCCCAATCCGTTTAACGCGGTGGTCTCTGTCGTTTATTCGGTGGCGGCGCCGGGGGTGATCAATCTGGCTGTCTTTGACCTGCAGGGTCGTCTGGTCGAAGAGCTGGCGCGAGGTCAGCACCAGCCCGGTCGATATGTCACGATGTTCAACGCGGAAGAACTTTCTTCAGGCATATACATCGTGCGGATGCTCACCCCGGCAGGGGCCGAGTTTTCGCGAATGGTGCTGATACGGTAAGGCGCCGACTGTTCTGAAGTTGCCGGAGGCGGGCGTGGAGTCCCGCCCTGCCGGCTTATGCTTTACTTGCGACTTGCGACTTGCGACTTGTGACTTGTGACTTGTGACTTGTGACTTGCGACTTGCGACTTGCGACTTGCGACTTGTGAACTACGTTTTTGTCCCGAAGGTTCGGGATGAGGAGCCTGTTATCTTAAGGGGCGGACCGCGGTCCGCCCCGACTTTTTGTATAGGGGACTTGTAATGTCAACATCCAATCAGAAGCCGCCTGTGGCGGTGGTGGGTTACGGCAAGGTGGGGCGGGTTCTGGCGCGGGCCTTCCATCGGGCCGGGTATCCCGTGGCCGGTGTGGTTGCCCGGCGGCGACCGGATGACCCGTGGCTGAGCGAGACCGGCATTACGGTTATTGAAGGTATCGACGGATTGCCGGATGAGGTGGGCTTCCTGGTGCTGTGCGTGCGAGACAGCCAGATCGAGCCGCTGGCCGGGGAGGTCGTCGCTCGGGGCGGGTTCATGCCTCAGGCGGTGGTGGCTCATACCGCCGGAGCCGTTTCAGCCGGGCCGCTGGAGCCGGTCAGGCGTTGCGGGGCTCTGCCGCTGGCCTGGCATCCGCTCCAGACCTTCACCGGTGACGAGGGGCCGGAGCTTCTGGAGGGGATAACCTTCGGCATCGATGGCGATACGGCGGCGGTGGAGCTCGGCGAGCGGGTGGCGCGGGACCTGGGCGGGATTCCCTTCAGTGTGCCGCCGGGAATGAGGCCTCTCTATCATCTGGGAGGGGTATTCGCCTGCAACCTGATGGCGTCGCTGGTGGGAATCTCTCAGGACCTGCTGAAAGAGGTGGGGATGGATGAGGAGAGATCGCTGCGAGCCCTCGGCCCGCTGATTAAGGCTACTGCCAGCAACATCGTCCGCAGAGGGCTGCCGGACGCCATCACCGGCCCGCTCAGACGCGGCGATGACCGAACCATCGCTTCACATCTCGAAACACTGAAGGAATATCCCGAAGCTGCTGCCGCTTACAGGCTGCTGAGCCGTGTTCTTTTAGAGTGTTTAGGTGAGGTGCTAAATAGGGAGAGATTAAACGATATATTAACCGACTAAGGGTTGTGCTGTCATCTTGACACTTCTGGGTGACAGCAAAACATCATAATGACACATTAATGGCTCAAAATCCGCAATCCGCAATCCGAAATCTATAGCCTTATCCCCTCCGCCATCCTATCCATTCCGTTCAAATCTTTAGTAGTCTTTATGTCTGAGAAGGCAGCAGTGATGATCTCTTTCATCCTTCCCGCCGCTCCGTCGCCGCACTCGACGAACAGACATCCGCCCGGTTGCATAACCAGCGGCAACGTCTCCACCCAACGCCTGTAGAAGCTGAGTCCGTCGGCGTTGTCGGTGATAGCGTCGCGCGGTTCCCCTTCGCGGACGTCGCGCGGAAGCCCGGGCAGATCGGCGGCCGGGATGTAGGGCGGATTGGCCAGGATGTAGTGGAAGCGACCCTGCCATTCGTGGGGGGGGTCGTTCAGGGCGTCCCACAGGACAATATCCACCCGGTCGTTGACCTGCAGGGCCAGGGCGTTGCGGGCGCTGTATTCGAGAGCGATCTCTGAATTATCGGTCAGAGTCACCCGCGTCTGAGGGAGTTCAGCCGCCACCGTGAGCCCCACCGCTCCGCAGCCGCAGCAGAGGTCGAGGAGCTCGACAGGCTCGTCGGGAGGGGGCTCCTCCCGCCACCGCGTCAGCAGCCTCTCGACCAGCAGTTCGGTCTCAAAGCGCGGGATGAACACCCCCTTTCCGACCAGGAACCGACGGCCATAGAACGGCGCCCAGCCCACGATATGCTGAACCGGTTCACCCCCTTCGCGGTGCCTCAAGAGGGTCTCGTAGTGTTCCCTCGCTGTATCTGACAAAGGTTCCCGGGCTCTGATGTAGAGCTCGGTGCGTTCGATGCCGAGGGCGCTTTCCAGGAGCAGCTCGGCGTGACGGCGCGGTCGGAGAACCTGGCAATGCTTCAGTCGTGTCGCCCCCTCCAGGAGTGCCGCGCCAATTGAGTTGGGTTCCGTTGTTAAGTTGTTGGAAAGGCTTGAAGGCTGCTGCATCTATTCGATGTCGAGCTGGGAGGGATCGAGGTGCTGATGGGCATATTCGATGTGCATCTTCTGGTCGGTGAAGAACTGGACCAGGTCCCCGTCCAGCTCGCCGTCTTTGACCATAAAGCCCAGGATCTTCAGCACTTCCGACATATTCTTGGCCGGTTTGTAGGGCCGGTCTTTGGCGGTGAGCGCCTCGAATATGTCCGCCAGGGTCATAATCCGGACCTGCAGCGGTATCTGGTCGGCGGTAAGGCCGTCCGGATAGCCTTTGCCGTTTAGCTTCTCGTGGTGTGCACCGGCGATGAAGGGCACGTTGCGCATCTTCTTCGGGAAGGGAAGCTGTCCCAGCATCTTTTTGGTGACGACCACGTGGTCTTCGATAATTTTGCGCTCTTCGGTGGTCAGATTCCCTTTGCGTATCTCCAGGTTCTGGAGCTCGTCATCGCTCAGCAGTTGTTCCTGGCCTTCGCTGGTTTCTATGCTGGATCCTGCGATACCCTTCAGCCTCTCGATGACCTCATCGGGAACGAACTCCTGGGTGGTGTTGCAATTCAGCACGAATCTGGCGTCGTCCAGCAGCTTCTGGCATCGCTGTTCGGTTTCGGATATGAGCCGCTTGAGTTCCACGTCATCGCCGGTGGAGTGGGGTAGCGCTGCACCAAGTTCGACGGTCTTCAGACGGGAGTTGACAATGGCCAGCTCGAAGCGGAGCCTGACCAGCTCCTTGCGGTCGAAGATGGTCTCGAGCTTGGTCCGCTTATCGACCACATACTCGGGGGTGGTAATCTTGCCGGTATCGTGCAGCCAGGCGGCCAGCCGCAGCTCGGTCAGTTCATCCTCGGTGAAGTGTGTATCGGCGTAAGGCCCCTCTTCGGCCTGGTTGATCCGGTCGGCGATCTCCATGGTCAGGTTGGCGACCCGCGAGATATGGCCACCGGTGTAAGGTGATTTTTCGTCGATGGCGGTGGCGATGGTCTTAATGAACGATTCGAACAGGTTCTGCAGGTCGCGGATCAGCCTGGCGTTGGTGATGGCCACCGCCGCCTGCGAGGCCAGGGATGCCGTCAGCTCCAGGAACTCCGGCGCGAAGGGCAGGGTCTCCCGGGTGGACGGATCACGGGCGTTTATCAGCTGCAGAACCCCGATGATCTCCCCCTCGTGGTCGCGCATCGGGATGACCAGCATTGACTTAGAGCGATAGCCGGTTCCGGCGTCGAACTTGCGGGTTCCTTCAAAGTTGAACCCTTCGGCCTCATATACGTCGGGGATGTTGACGATCTCGCCGCTGTTGGCGGCATAGGCGCAGACGTTGAAGTTGTTGGGCTTGCCGTCAATCGTCAGCGGCACCGGCGGCCAGTTGATCGGCTCACCGGTAGCACCGCCCATCCGGGTCTTCAAGGTCTCGTTCTGAACGATGGTGAAGTTGAGGGACTGTTCGTCGTCGCTGACCAGGTAGAGGGTGCCGCCGTCTGAGCGGGTGAAGGAGCGCGCCTGATCGACGATCATCTCCAGTAGGTTGTCCAGCTTGACGGTGGATGAGAGCGCCACCCCTATCTTGGCAAGCTGGTTTATGTGTTTGGTCTGAGACTCTGCATACTCTTTGAGTCGTCCCACCACGTCGTTCAGCAGCTCGTTTATCTGCCGATCGGACGAAAGCTCCAGTGTCTCCGGGGTCGATTGCGTCTTTGTCATCACCGGTCCATATCTGTTTTATTCTATAACCGTTGTTTTATTATACGTTTATCGTCCCTGCGTTATGACGGCTGAATAGGGTGCTACCCGCAGATGGCAAGAACCTTGATGTCGGTAATGCCAATCTTGTTCAATGCCCTGATGCAGCCTGTCGCAGTTGCGCCGGTATGGATGACGTCATCCAGCAGCAGCACGGTCCCGGTCGGATGTGGTTTTTCCCGGCCGGTCGGAGCGAAAGCCCCTTTCATATTCGCCTGCCGCTCGTGGTCGGAGAGGCGGGCCTGCGGCGGCGTGTTACGGATACGGCAGATGAGGTCGCTGATGACCGGAGCCTTGAGCCTGTCGGATATACTCCCGGCGATGCAAAGGTTCTGGTCGTAGCCACGTTCGCGCACCCGGACCGGATGCAGCGGCACCGGAACTATCGCGGTGAACCGGCCGGCATCTCCGCGGTCGATTAACGTCTGAGCCCCTTTCTGTCCCAGCTTCCGAGCCACGTCGTCCCGGCCGCGATACTTCATATGGTGAACCAGGTCGCGTGTCATGCCGCCGTAGTGCAGCGCCGCCGTTACCCTGCCCCTCAGAGCCGGCTCCTTTTGCCATATGCCGTTGCCGGCGGGTGGCAGTTCAGTCCAGCAGTCGGGACAAATCCACCCCGCGCCGTCCTCCCATAGTTCTCCGCACGATGGGCAGTAGTGGGGGAAGATGAGTGCGGATGCAATCCGTCCCAGATGGCGATGGAACCTCATATATGTTTATCGAATCTGACTATGGCTTTCCAGCGGCTCGAGTTTGGTAGAGATTTCGATGGACGAGTTTTCACGGCTAAGAATCAGCGCCCGCCGCCATACTTTATAACCCGGATTGTGCAGCTCAAGGGTGTGTTTGCCAAAGGTCAAGATAATCGGCCGGGCCATTGGGGTTTCACCTTTGAGTTGATTATCGATTAAGATCTTTGCCCATGGTTCGACAGTAAGTATACGAACCACACCAAAGTTACTCCACAGATTCACGTCCAGGCGTGACTCTCCATCCGGTTTGATTGTGACCGTCTCCAACACCGGAGTGGGGAATTGGTCGTTTGTGAGCACTACTTGATATTCACCGGGTGGAAGCTCTATCGCTTCGGTCAATGGTGTCGGACCGTAATCTGCCTGGTCGATGCTCACATTCGCCCAGGGTGTGCTGGTGATACGCAGGCGGCCCGGAAGCGCTGGAGACGGCTTTTCCGGCTCGACGGCAACTGTATCGTCTGGTTCAATGGCAGCCAGCTCCACTGCCTGTGTGGACTGCTCAGACATTACCGGTCCGTGAGGGGGATGCGTTTGTGGTCGTAAATTATCAGGTTCATGTTGTGTTATATTCATTGCGTTCCGGGCTGGGGTCTCCTGCTCACTTTGTTCAGTATTCTCCTGTGACACGGCTGCCCTTTCGGGAACCTGAAGTGCGGCCTCTATAAGTTTGTTGGAGACCCGATACTCCGATGTGTCGAGTAAGGCGTTTGTTCCGGGAAGTAAAATGACAGCGGCTATGGTCGCCGCCGCCACCGTTAGAGGCGCCCAGACCGGGACTAGACTCTTGAGGGGGGTTGTGATGACGGTGGTTGAGGGAGCGCGGGTCTGAAGATGTGCGCGGGGCTCACCAGGCCCGGTTAAGTGCTGCTGGATTAACCTCGGTTCGAGCTCCACCCCTCTTTGTTCTATTAGTTGCCTTAGCTCCCCTAACGCCTGCTCGGCGGAGGCGTAACGCCTGGTCGGCTGTTTCTCCAGGAGTCTGAGGATGATCTGGTCAAGCTCCGGCGGGACCTCCTCTGCCAGTAGAGAGGGGCGCTGGGGTTGGCCGTGCAGGACCAGTTTCATGGTCTCGGAGAAGGTCTGGCAGCGGAAGGGCGATATTCCGGTCAACGCCTCGTAGAAGGTTGCGCCGAGTGAGAACAGGTCGCTGCGATGATCTATGTCGCCCCCGCTTATCTGTTCGGGAGGCATATAGGCGGGTGTGCCGACGATGGTTCCCTGCCGGGTAAGCCTGGGGGCCTCTTCCAGGATGGCGAGGCCGAAGTCGGCGATCTTGACCTGTCCATCCTTTGAGATCAGGATGTTATCCGGCTTCAGATCCCGGTGAATGACCCCCTTGGAGTGGGCGAATTCCAATCCCTTCAGCACCCTCCACAGTATCGCTGCTGCCGCCTTCCAGTCGAGCCTGCCTCGTGAGGCGATCAGCTCCCCCAGGGTCTGCCCGTCAACGAATTCGAGCACCACCATCATCAGCTCGGGATCGGAGGAGTAGCTGTATATATCTACTATGTTATCGTGCTTGACCCTGGCGCAGATCTGAGCCTCCCGGGCGAAGCGGTCGCGGATCTCCTCATCCCGCGCTATCTGCGGGTGGAGTTTCTTAATCAGAACCGGACGGTCGAGCTTCCACTCATAGGCACGATATACCGTGCAGATGTTGCTGTGAGCCAGCTCGGCATCGACCCGGTAGGGCCCTATTTGTTCTGGCTTTTCCATTCGTTCAGCTTATAGTGCAGCCAGCGCAGCGACACGCCCAGGATCTCGGCCGTCCTGGTCTTGTTCTGACCACAATCCTCCAGAGTCTTGAGGACGATATCCCGTTCGCGTGCTTTAAGCGTCATATAGGGGCTCAACATCCTATCCGCCTCGGGGATGAGCAGATCGTCTATATCGATGACATCGTCTTCGGAGAGTATGATTGCACGATCCATAGTATTTTCAAGTTCACGCACATTGCCCGGCCAGGAGTAGTTGGCAAGCACCTGCATAGCCCGCGGAGAAATCCGCTTAACCGGCATCTCATTCTTCTCGGCGAACTTCTTTGCGAAGTGCTGTGCGAGCAGAGGGATATCCCCGGCCCGTTCCCGCAAGGCTGGAAGTGTAACGGCGATGACGTTGAGCCGGTAGTAAAGATCTTCCCTGAACTTGCCGGAATTGACCTCCTCCTTCAGGCTTTTATTGGTGGCCGAGATGATCCGGACATTGACCAGGTGGGATTCAGTATCGCCCACCCGGCGGATTTCACCCTCCTGCAGGACCCGCAGCAGCTTGGACTGGATGGTCGGGCTGATGTCGGCGATCTCGTCCAGGAAGAAGGTGCCCCCGTCGGCGATCTCGAAAAGCCCTTTCTTGTCGGCAATGGCACCGGTGAAGGAGCCCTTCTTGTGGCCGAACAGCTCGCTCTCCAGCAGCGACTCCGCCAGGTTGCCGCAATACTGTGCCACGAAAGGCTTGTCACGCCTCGGGCCGTTGTAGTGCAGTGCGCGGGCCACCAGCTCCTTGCCGGTGCCGCTCTCCCCCTCGATCAGCACCGAGATGTCGGAGTTCATCACCCGCCGCATCAGGTCGAAGACCTCCTGCATCTTCGGGCTCTTCCCGATGATCTCCTCGAACTGTGGCCGCAGTTGATCGAGCTCCCCTTGCAGCAGCTGTTTCTTGACGTATAGCTCGCCGTAACTTTGGGCGTAATCAACGGCGATGGCAGCCATCCGGGCGAAGATGGTCACGAAACTGAGGTTATCATCGTTGAACCGCTGACGGTCGCGCTGGCTGTCGAGGTAGATGACCCCGATGACCCGATCATCCAGATACATCGGTGCGCAGAGCATCGAGGTTATCTGGTGCAGGATGACGCTGTCGGCCTGACCGAAACGGGGGTCGGCCTGGGCGTCGTGGGTCAGGTGGGGTGCGCCGGTCTTCAGAACCTGACGCACCATGCTCGAAGAGACTTCACTCAGGACTCCGGCGCTCTCTGGCGGGATGTTGTGGGCCGCCACGGTGTCGAGTTCCTCCCCCCTTCGTTGCAGGATTATGCCCCGGTCGGCGTTCATCATCTCGACCGCCAGTTTGAGGACCGTGTCCAGCAGGCGGGATACCTCCTGTTCGGGAACCCGGGTGCCAGGCTCTATTAGCGGTCGGGACGGTGCTTCCGTCCTGGGAGGGGGAGTGGGCTTCCTGGTCGAGCTCATCTGACCGGAGGGATTGAGACCTGTTTATTCATTAGTCTGAGATCTGGAAGGTTCTTGAGGAGCGGGAGCTGTTGCCGAACAGATCCAGGACCCAGATCTCGCACGAGTAGTGGCCGAAACTGAAGTCGTGTGTGGTGACTGTGTGTTCGTTGAAGGAGCCGCGGTTCGGGACCAGCAGGGTGTCATATACCACCACCGGTTCCTGAACAAGGGAGTAGATTCTCACCAGGTAGTTGAAGAGCAAAGTATCGCCAAACTCCTCATCCCAGGCGGTGTAGAACCATCTGATCTTGACCGGCTGGATGTCATCGGCGATGGTCTCCAACTCGGGTATATTGTCGATGACCCGCGCCAGGTAGGTAGGATTGGAGACGGACGAGTTGGTGTCCCGGTCCACGGCCTCAAAGGTGAAGGGGAGGGTGCGCACGCTCTCGAGGTTGCCGGTGGGGAAGGAGTCGCTGGGCATCTCGGCCCACCAGTAAGCGGAGTCGGGGTCCGGCCGGTATTCCAGAGAGCCCCTGATGATATCGAGCAGGTTCCAGTTGATCCGCCACAGGTCACCCGGGCCGTCGGGGTCATTCACGCGTGCAGTCATCCGCAGAAAGCTGACCGCTTCGTTCTGACTGGGTCCCTCGGTTATGGCGTTGACGGCGGTGCTTTCGAAGAACGGAAGGGCATCGAGGTATATGCTGGTGTCGGTCTCAGCCGCCTGGTTGACAGTCACCATCAGGGAGTCGCGCTCATAGATGGTATCGGGGACCACATCCCGGAAGGCGACTGCCAGCCAGTTCCCGACCGGTAGCTCGGTGAAAAAGGCCTCCCCTGAACCTCCTGTCAGGCTGAATCGTCCCTGTTCCCCTTCCTTGTTCAGCAGAACGGTTGCATCCTGGATGTGTCGGCCGATATTTGTTTGCACATGAATCCTGAGCTTTCCGACCGGCTGGTAATCTGGATGCGTGGAGTCGAGGGGGTTGTCGTGTGGAGGGTCCCATTCGCAGCCGGAGAGGGTCAAAAAGGCCGACAGCAAGGCCGCCTGAAGGACCTGCTTCGGCATAAGCCACAACCTCCTGAATAATAACCCGCAGATATTATAAAGCACCGGCGCCCGCTTTGCACCGATGTGTGCAAATATTGCACAACCGAAAGGTAAGAGCTCAGAGGTGGGAGCGCAAGTGATTGGACGAGGAAATAACGGGTGATGAACGATGAGTGATGAATGATGAATAGTAGAATTGGAACGTGCTGTCGCACTTCAGCGTGACAGCACAAGGTTCATTTTCCAATGATCAGCATCCACACCGCCACCGTAGCCAGGAGCAGGGCGAATGCCCGTCGATAGACGGCTCCCCCGTATCGCTTGTTCAATTGAGCTCCGATGCCGGCTGTCAGGGAGCTCCCCACCGCTATCGGAACTGCTAACGTCAGATCGACCACCCCCCAGAACCCCGGTGCATCGACCGCCCGCTGGCCGCCGTATAGCAGATAACCTACCACACCGGAGATGACTATCAGGAACGCCACGGCAGAGGATGTCCCGGCGACCTTACCGACCGGAAACCGAAACAGAAAGATGAAGGCCGGCACCATCAGGATGCCTCCCCCCACCCCGAACCAGGCAGCGACCACCCCGATGAAAAACCCCACCACTGCCAGCCACTCCCGTCGGATCAGGTAAGATTCGGTCGACTTGGATCCGCCCCGGTTAAAGGCCAGATACACAGCAGCGAGCAGAAGGAACAGTCCGAAAAGGGTGTGCAGTGCCTCGCCGGGAAGGCTGC